>JAGVBL010000284.1 GCA_020059785.1 Ignavibacteriales bacterium
AAAGTAAAATTTTTTAAAGAATAGCACGCGGATAAAACCTGATTTAAACGGATTTACGCAGATTTTTTATTTGAACAATTACTTTTGAGACAGCCTCTTAGTTTGTTATATAAAATTGGTTAATTCAAATGGAAAAATACTTTATGAATAATCTCTAATATGGGGGTCTAATGAAACCACTTAAAAATTTATTCCTGATATTTTTTGTTCTATTCAATCTTTCTCTTATTGCCCAGCAAGAGGATAAATCACTTTTAAATCTCGACCGCATTTTTAAGAACTACGAATTTTTTGGTGACCGTTTCGGCCCGGCTCGTTGGATTGACGAAGGAAAATATTACACAACAGTTGAAAATTTCGCAGAAGTAAAAGAGGGAAGAGATATAGTTAAGTACGAAACTGTTTCCGGTAAAAAAGAAGTAATGGTCTCTGCAAAACTATTAACACCGGAAGGAAAAGATAAGCCGTTATCTATTAGCGATTATATATGGTCGCCGGATAGAAAGATGCTAATGATCTTTACTAACACTTCACGTGTGTGGCGTTATAATACTAAAGGCGATTACTGGGTGCTGAACCTGGAAACTAATCAGCTTAGAAAATTGGGCGGCAATGCTAATCCTTCAACACTTATGTTTGCAAAATTTTCTCCCGATAACAAGAAAGTTGCTTATGTAAGAGAACATAATATCTATGTCGAAAATCTTTCTGATGGTAAAATTACCCAGCTTACATTCGATGGATCGGATACAATTATCAACGGAACATTCGATTGGGTTTACGAGGAGGAATTTGATTGCCGCGATGGTTTTAGGTGGAGCCCCGATAGCAAACAGATTGCATACTGGCAGCTCGATGCTTCCGGTATCGGTGTTCATTACATGATTAATAATACCGATTCGCTCTATGCTAAAATAATTCCCGTTCAGTATCCAAAAGTAGGTACACAAAATTCATCTGCGAAAGTCGGCGTTATTAATGCCGATGGCGGCGAAACAGTCTGGATGAAAACAAGCGGTGACCCGCGCAATAATTACATACCGCGGATGGATTGGCATGATTCTTCAAAAGAAATATGGTTCCAGTATTTCAACCGCGCTCAAACACAGGTAGAAATTTTTCTGGGTGATGTAAAGACGGGTGAAATAAAATCAATTTTAAAAGAAGAAGATAATGTTTGGATTGACGTTGTTGATGATATGCGCTGGCTCAATAAAGGAAAAGAATTTACATGGATTAGCGAACGCGACGGATGGCGCCATATATATCTAATATCTAAAGACGGAAAGAAAGTTCAGCTTATTACCCCGGGTAATTTTGATGTTATTGATATTCAGAAAATCGACGACAAAAAAGGATGGATCTATTACCGGTCATCTCCCGATAATGCTACTCAACGTTACCTTTATAGAGTTTCACTTGATGGAAAAGGAAAAATCGAAAAATTAACTCCCCCAAAAATTACCGGTGTTAACTCGTATCAGGTGTCTGATGGGGCTAATTATGCAATTCATAATAACTCAACGTTTGATAGCCCCTCAACAATCAATCTTATTGAATTACCATCTCATAAAGTTGTAAGAACTCTTGTTGAGAATAAATCTTATAAAGAAAAAGTTGATGCACTAAAACGGCTGCCTACAGAATTTTTCAAAGTTGATATCGGAAATAATATTGTGCTCGACGGATGGATGATGAAGCCCCCCGATTTTGATCCGGCTAAAAAATATCCGGTATTGTATTACTTATACGGAGAGCCGGCAGCGCAGACGGTTCTCGACCAATTTTTTGGCACTCAATATTTGTGGCATCTTATGTTAGCACAGCAAGGATATATTATAATAAGCGTTGATAACAGGGGAACTCCCGCGCCAAAAGGAAAGGAATTCAGAAAATCGCTTTACAAAAAAGTTGGGACTGTTACATCGCAAGATCAAGCGGAAGCAATGAAGGCAATAATTAATAAGTATAGTTTTATTGATCCGTTTCGAATTGCTGTTTGGGGATGGAGCGGAGGCGGTGTTTCAACTCTTAACCTGATGTTCAGATATCCTGAATTATTCCAGACGGGACTTGCAGTTGCTGCTGTAAGTGATGAACGTTTATACGATACAATCTATTCCGAACGTTATATGGGATTAATTACCGAGAATGAAGAAGGATACAAAGAGAGTGCAGCAATTACATTTGCTCATCAATTAAAAGGTAATTTACTCATGGTTCACGGTACCGGCGATGATAATGTTCATTACCAGAACATGGAATTACTTATCAATGAACTGGTAAAACACAATAAACATTTTACAATGATGGCGTATCCCAATCGTTCACATGGTATTTACGAAGGTGAGGGTACTACAATTCATTTGTATACATTACTAACAAAATATTTGAATGATAATACTCCGGCTGGAGGAAAATAATTTATTACTCTGTGCTCTTTGAGTTTACTCTGCGATACCGGTTATGGACCGATAACTCTGGTTGAATAATTACGTGTCCGGTGTTAAACTCAAAGAGCGAATTTATTATCGGAGAATATAATGAGAAAATCTCTTGTGCTCTTTCTATTACTATCCTCTTTTATTCTATCACAAACTAAAATTGCTCTTCTCGACCTTAATAATTCATTTAATAAAAACAGCGAATTACAATCAGCAATTAAATTTCTAGAACAAACAGAAGAATTTAAACCTACACTCCTGAAAAAAAATGACATTCTCCATTCTCAATTCTCAATTCTCAATTATAGGTTGTTGTGGCTTCATCGTGCCGACTCCACCCAATTTACTTCGGAAGAAACCGATCCTCGTGTTATCTCTAAAATAAAACAATATGTGAACGAAGGAGGGAAATTATTTTTAACTCTTGATGCAGTTAAGTACCTGAACATTCTCGGTTTCGAAACTGAAACTCCCACCGTTCAATATGTAGATGCAATTGATGATGGTTACGGAAGAAAGCTCGGACTTCATTCATTTAGAATGCACCCGGTCTTTAATGGATTGAACGGAGGTGCTTACATATTCAACCCGACAGTTGATATGAAAACGCGACAGATCGGATTCTTTGGTTCATCAATTCCACAAAACGGAAAAGTTGTTGCTGTCGATTGGTCGTATATAACATTAAAAGAAGATTCTAAACTCGTAATTGAATACAGCATCGGTAAAGGAACCGTATTAGCTGTTGGAGCTTATACACATTATTCAATACCTAATAACAGTCGCCAACATCTGGAAATGTTTACTAATAATTGTCTGGATTATCTTTCCGGAAAGTTTGATACACGTATAAAATATTATTGGAATTATAAAACGAACAATGTGTTGGAATTCTCAATTCCGAATTCTCAATTCTCAATTAGTGATAATGATAAATCAAAACCATGGAATACTAAAAGCGAAATATTACTTCTCACCAATCAATTTGCATCCGATAATTTCTGGAATGTAGCCGGTGAGCGGATGCTTGTTATGGGAAAAGAAAAAGGCGGTATAGACGAGATCTGGGCGCATCCATTTATGGCTCTACGGGATTATGAGGTTGGAATTCAATTTTCCTTTAATGATTCTGTTTACTGGCTTAATGTTGAACGTCCGCAAATAGAAGTTAGACCTGAATCATTTACGCGGATTTATAAATTCAACAGAGCATATTTAACGGAAATCGTAACATCATCGAAAGATAAGCCCTCTGCCGTTGTTCATTATGAGTACCGCGGTGTCTATCCGGCAAAGCTCGTAGTCAAGTTTAAAAGTAACATGCGTTTCATGTGGCCTTACTCCGAAAAGGTTTTCAATTCTATTGAATATGCATGGGACGAAAGCTCAAATAATTTTGTGATAACGGAAGAGAGTGGAGACCATGCTGTTTGTGTTGGTGCCAATAGAAAACCTGAGCAGAGAGCTATAGGTCGATATACAAATTTTGAAAAAAAAGATTCGGTATATAAGGGAACAACTACAAATGAATTTTCAGTTGCTGCTGTTGCACAGTATAACCTTGATATGAATGATAACCTCGACATAGTAATTGCTGCAACGAACGAGGGGGTAGAAACAACACGCCGTTTCTTCAGGGATGCAGTTATTAATCCCGAAAAATTATTTGTTGATACTTACGAATATTATAGAGAGTTCTTGAATCGATCATTAAAAATTACAACACCTGATAAAGATTTTAATGAAGGATATTTATGGTCGTTACTGGGAACTGACAGGTTTTTTGTAAATACTCCGGGAATTGGCAAGGCACTTGTTGCCGGTTACTCAACTACCGCAAAAGGATGGAATGGCGGACATAAAGTAAACGGACGTCCCGGTTATGCATGGTATTTTGGTAGAGATGCTGTGTGGAGTTCGTTCGCACTTCTTGATTACGGCGACTTTGAAAAAGTAAAATCACAATTACAGTTCTTTAATAAATATCAGGATCTTAACGGAAAAATTTTTCACGAGTTAACAACATCCGGCGCGGTTCATTACGATGCTTCGGATGCAACACCGCTCTACATAATTCTTGCCGGCAGATATTTGCTTCATAGCGGGGATATTGAGTTTATTAAAGAAACCTGGACTAACATTAAAAAAGCAATTGACTTCTGTTTTTCGACTGATACCGATAAAGATCATCTGATCGAAAATACAAATGTAGGTCACGGATGGGTTGAAGGAGGCGGATTATATACTGCTCATACCGAAGTCTATCTTGCCGCTTGCTGGGCAGAAGCTTTAAGGATGGCTTCGATTATGGCGGAGAGATTAATGTATAGTGAAGAATGTAAAATGTATAATGATGAGTATGTGATTGTTAAAAAAATTATTAATGAAGAATTCTGGAATGAGGGAAATAAGTTCTTAAGTTTTTCGAAATTGAAAGACGGGAAATTTAATCCTGAGAAAACAGTTCTTGCAGCTGTTCCGGTCTATTTTGATATGCTCGATTACAGCAAAGCACAAAATGTAATTGATGATTATGCAGAAAATTATTTTTCAGCCGACTGGGGCGTTAGAATTTTACGTGATGATTCGCCGATTTATAATCCGCGCGGTTATCACACAGGTTCTGTATGGCCTCTTTTTACCGGCTGGAGCGCATTAGCGGAATTCAAATATGGAAATTCTCTCCAGGGATTTACTCATATGATGAATAATCTGCTTGTATATAAAAACTGGCAGCTCGGTTTTATTGAAGAAGTTCTGCATGGATCTGAATACCGTCCTTCGGGAGTTTGCTCGCATCAATGCTGGAGCCAAACAATGGTTCTTCAACCGGCAATAGAGGGAATGCTTGGTTTAAAAGTTGATGCATTGAATAACCAAATTATTTTATCTCCAAGATTTCCAGCTGATTGGAGCTTTGCAAAAATTGAAAGAATAAGAATTAATGATAGCTTAATAGATTGTGAAATGAATAGAGAAACCGGTAAGACAGTTTTTACTTTTCAACAAATTCATTAACTCCTATACAGATTAACTTCAATCCGGAATTTCCTCTTGGAACAAGAATATTAAATGTGTCAATCAATAATCATCCAATATTATTTAAGCGAGCTGATGATAAAGCAATCAGCGTTATATTTACATTGAATCAAAAAGCCGTTATAGAAATAAACAATGAGGATGGAATTGCAATGTTGCCCAATGTTGTTTTACCAAAACCTAATTATACTTCTGAGGGATTGAGAATTTTAAATGAAAGAATAGACGGGAATCAATTCATTGTAGCTATTCAGGGATTAAATGGAAGCAGCGGGAAAATAAATTTATGGAATAAAGGGAAAATAGAAACTCTGAACGTCGAATTTAACAACAGTAATAAAAAATATGTTGACAAGGTAATTAAGTTTAACATTTATGAAAGGAATTAAAAATGGAGGGGTACGATTTAAATCAATTAAAATCTCAACTCGTATGGCGCAAAAATAAAATACAGGAAGCTTTATCCGGCCATATTGTTCCTATGCATCTTGTCAATTTACTTAAAGAAGTTGATTCAGCACTCGAACGGATTGATAACGGAACTTATGGTATTTGTGTTGTCTGTAACGACCCGATTGAACAAGACAGGTTGCTTGTAGATCCACTCATAAAAGTCTGCCTCGATCACCTTACTAACAACCAGCAAAAGGAACTGGAAGATGATCTTGTAGTTGCAAACAGCATTCAGAAAGCGATGCTTCCTAAAAACGACCAGCAATTAAATGGTTATGAAATTTATTATCATTACGATGCTGCGGGTGTAGTTAGCGGCGATTATTGCGATATTATTGATGCCGGCAGCAGCAGTGATGCTCTATATGTTGTTCTTGGTGATGTCTCGGGAAAAGGAATAGCAGCGTCTATGCTGATGACTCACTTGCGGGCAATGTTTCAAAGTCTTGTTCCACTCGGATTGTCAATATCTCATTTAATGGCAAAAGCAAGCCGGTTGTTGTGTGAAAGCACCTCTTCAACTCATTACGCTACTTTGCTTATTGTTAAAGCGGAAAAAAACGGTTCCATAGAAATATGTAATGCCGGTCATTGTCTTCCGCTTTATGTTAATAATTACGGTATTAAAAAAATTGAATCGAACGGTATGCCGATAGGAATTTTCTGTGAATCGGAATACGGTTTAACATCATTAAATCTGGATAAAAATGATATGCTGATTTTATATTCCGATGGTTTAACAGAAGCTACAAAAAAAGATGAAATGTTTGGAACAGAAAGGCTGGAGGCATTTGCAAAAGACAATAGTGAATTATCACCCAAAAACTTTATTGATAAATTATTAGTTGAACTGAAAAATTTTTTAGGTGATATACCAAGAAGCGACGATTTAACGTTGATGGTTATTAAACGAAAATAAATAATTGGGCGGCATTACAATTAATTTTCATATTTGCCCCAATTAATTTTGAGAGACTATGTTCAAAGATAATTTTGCGCCTGAATCATTAAAAGAAAAAATGATAGCACTGGAGGAATACATTAAACACAATATTCCTTTAACCAATTTTATAAATTTTAGTATAACAGAGCTTACTCACAATTCAATAAGAATTTCAGCACCATTAAAACCGAATGATAATCACTACGGTACTGTATTTGGCGGAAGTCTTGCAATTTTAGGTATCCTTGCCGGGTGGGGACTACTTCATTTCAATATGGTGGAAGAGAATATTAAAGGTACACTTGTCATCAAGGAAGGGACTATGAAATTTATACGTCCCGCCCTTAAAGATTTTGAAGCTGTAAATAACTCTTTGCCTCCTGAAGTTTGGAATGAATTCAAACAAGAATTTTCCGAAAAAGGGAAAGCAAAAATCAGAATTAAA
>JAGVBL010000276.1 GCA_020059785.1 Ignavibacteriales bacterium
ACAGTAACGCCGCCGATTACGACAACAAGCGAAGAGATCCGTGCAATACGGAGTTTCTTTTCTTCCGATGAATCTGAATGAGAAAATCTTTTATAAAAGTTTCTTGTAAAAAGTGCTGAACCTCCCACCATATAATTATGACAAGCCGGAAGTACTGTTGCGATCATAGCAGATATCATTAAACCGACCAGGCCAACAGGAAGCAAATTGGTTATTGCCAGCCCGAATGCAAATTCTCTTTTATCTGCTGCTAATCCAGGGAATAATGCAGCGGCAAAAACTCCTACAAATGCCCAGCCGAGTGTTGCAAATCTTTTTGTGAAATTGCCGTATGTCCATCCTGTCCTACAATTCATTTCCGATTTACCAGAGCCATTAATTGCCATATGATGTGGAAGTACTGAAACACCAACCAGACCATTGACAATTAACATTATTATAAAAAATAGGGTTACTTCTTCCGGGGCAACAAAACTAAACATATGTTCCGGTAATTTTGCTTTTATAGCTGTCATTCCACCACCGGCAAAAAGTGCAAACGGAATTATCAGAAAGGAGAGCATTACAATTAATATACCCTGAAGAAGATTTATTATTAGCGCAGATGTAAGTCCGCCAATAACACTATAAGAAAGGAAAAAAATTGTAAGAGTAATTACAATCAACTCTGCAGAAATTGCTCCGCCGGATATAGCTTCGAGAGATACACCGGTTGCTTTTAAAATCAAACCGACTTCACCAATAAAATAAACCAATCCCATTACAGAATATGCAGAAGCCAGTTTTGTCCCATATCTTTCCTGAAAGAAATCTCCAATAGTAATGTATCTTAATCTTCTATAGACGGGGGCTAATAACCAGTAAATGGGAGTTGAAAACAAATAAAGCCATTGATACCAGATTCCGGCTAAACCGATCTGGTATGTAGCGCCACTAACAGCAATTGCCTGTGCAGTATGAGTTCCGGCACCAAGTGCATTTGCAATCTGCATTATTTTGCTGCCGCGGCGCCCGCCCATAAAGTAATCGCCAGAAGATGATACTTTTTTCTTTGCTCGCCATCCAAGCCATATTACAATAAATGCATAGAGTGCGACAACAAGAATATCTATTAACGAGATTCCGAACATAAATTATATTTTATTTTTTGAATTTTGATTCCAAAGTTTTTTCAGAGTAAACGCTGCCGATTTAGGCTCGCGGTTGCGTGTGAATACTCCTTTTAGATTTAGAACAACTCTTCTAAAATGTTGCGGTGTTCTGAAATCGGCAAAGTTCCAGACATGCTCTCCTACTGTATAATTTTTCGATCTGATAAGTCTTATATATGCTTCTAAAAATTTTTGCTGATATTCTTCTGTAAACATTTGTGTTGAGAGAGAATGATATCCTGGAACAGTATCTACCCCAAATTCAGTGAACATTATTGGTCGTTTATACTTTTTATAGATTATATCCATTTCATCGCTTAGAATATTTACTGCTTCTTCAAGGTTACCAGGATATTCGTACCATCCATAATATCTGTTTAGAGTAATGATATCAGAAAATTCGAAAACAGGATCATTAACACCGGCACGTGTACAATTAGGTACAGTAACGGGGCGATTATTATCCAGTTTTTTTGTAAATGCAAAAATTTGCTTCCAATATTTTCTTGCAGAGCCATTATAATAATCAGAATCGCCAACTAAATTAGGTTCGTTACCAATTGCCCACATAATAACAGATGGATGATTATAATCCCTCTCAATCAATCTTTGAATATGCTCTTTATGCGATTTAAGAGTTTTATCATTAACTCTTCTGAAGTCTAAACTAACTGCCGCAACTTCATCAATTACTAAGATACCTTTACGGTCGGCATAAAACATCATTTCTTCTGAGTATGGATAGTGGGAGGTTCGGAATGAGTTTGCATTAATCCATTTCATCATTTCAAAATCTTTTACCATCAATGGAAGCAATAATCCCTTGCCTACAACCGAGAAATCTTCATGCTTACCAAACCCTTTTAAATAAATTTCTTTTCCGTTTAGAAGTATCTTATTTCCTTCTACTTTAATTTCTCTAATACCAATAGGAAGTTTATATTCATCAATAACGTAATCACCATCATAAAGTTGAACTTCGAGGTTATATAAAAACGGATCTTCATTGGACCAGAATCGGCAATCAGGAATTTTGAACTCAGACGAAACTTTTTCTTTTTTAACATCTTCATTAGAGGATAAAACTTTTTTCCCATCAGATATTTTTATATGAGCAGTTAAATTTTGCGCAGTATTTACTTTTACAGTAACTCTCACAAATCCCTGTTTTTTCCCTGTGATTTTTGTGTCAACTTTTATTCGGCTAATAAATATTTTGGGAGTGATTACTAACTGAATTGAGCGGTGAATACCGCCGTAAGGTGTAAAATCAAAACGCGTGGGCGGATAGGTCTCTTCGCGGAGACGTTTCTCGGACCTAAATTGTTCTTTAGTAATTCCCTGCGGTATTGTTTCGCAATTGAGTTCATTGTTCACTTTTATTACAAGCAAATTTTCATTACCTAATTCAATCAAATCGCTTATTTCTATTTCAAATGGAAGAAACGCAACAGAATTTTCACCAACAAATTTTCCATTAATCCATATTTTCGCATTATAATCAATAGATCCAAAACGCAGAATAATTCTTTTAGTCTCTAAACCAGATGGGATGAAAATTTTTTTGAATACCACGCAGAACCTACATAATGAAGTAGTCCAAGTTCTTCAAGCTGTTCATTCCAGCTTCCCGGTACTGCAATAGAAGTCTCTGTATAAAATCCTTTGTACCATTTTTGTTTTTCACCAATTTTATCCGGATCGATCTTAAAATCCCATATACCGGAAAGGTCAGTAATATTTCTATAATTATTAATCTGTGGATACAACATATTAACTCTCTATAGTTGAAAATTAGTTAACCGGCTTGTAATTTATTTTCGGAAAATAATTTTTTGGCTCCGCAAGATTCTCTAATAATAAGAGTTGGTTTTAATATTGTGCGGTTACCAACATCAATACCGTCAATTCTTTTTTGAATAACATCAACGGAAAGTCTGCCAATCTTTTCAACAGGTTGAACAATCGTAGTCAACGGTACGGAAGCAAGGGCGGCAGCTTCAATACCGTCGAAACCTACAATTGCCACATCATCGGGGATGGAAAGTCCTTCCTCAAGAAGAGCATTTTCAAAACCCACAGCCATTAAATCGCTGTGAATGAATAATGCATCGGGTTTAATTTCAAGATTTTTAAAATTTTTACCGAACTGGTATCCCTGAACAAATCTGTCGTTAATAAATTCAAAGTTCTCATCGCCCGGGTAATAGATAAGTTTTGAATCGTAAGGAATATTATACTCTGATAAAGCTCTATAATAACCGTTCTTTCTTATTTCACTTAAAAGATTTCCTCTTCCAACATGAAGGAAGCCGATCTTTTTATACCCGAGTTTAATTAAATGTTCGGTAGCAAGGAAACCTCCATATTCATGATCGGAACCTACATACCAGCATTCCGGATCGTGCATGTATGAAACCATTACATATGGAAAATTTTCTTCGTGAAGTTTTTTAATATAATCGGTTGCACGGTACTGAAGTGAAAGTGAAGCAATTATAATTCCGTCAACACCAAGATTTCTGAAGCGGTTAATCTGTGCTTCTTCCTTTTCCATATTATTAGAAGAGCTTGAGAGCAAAAGATTGAAGCCGAGTTCATTAGCTCTTTCTTCTATGTAATGTACAACATAAGAAAAGTATGGATGCTTAATATCTCGTAGAACAAGCCCAATAGTTTTATGGGCAGAGAGATCAATCTTTTTTGCAGATGGTTCTGCAACATAAGTCCCTTTACCAATGCGTGTGTATAAAACACCTTCATTAACAAGATTGTACAAAGCTTTCTTAATAGTAATAAGACTAACTTCATACTCTCTTGCAAGATCGTTTTGTGATGCAATCTGATGACCCGGTAAAAGAATCCCTTTCTGAATTTTGTTTTTAATATCTAATTCAACTTGTTCATATAAGGGAGTCGGATCCAGAGGATTAATTCCTTTGCCCATTTTAAACCTTTTTATTTTACAAGAATCATTTTCTTTGCTGAAACAAAATTATCTGTTGTTAATTTATAAACATAAACACCTGTTGAAACCTGATTACCGTTTAAGTCATTTCCATTCCATACAGTATTATATGTTCCGGCTTGCTGATGTTGATTAACAAGAGTGTTTACTAACTGACCGAGCATATTAAAGATTTCTACTTTTACATTACTTGCAACAGGTAGAGCATATTTTATGTTAGTAGATGGATTAAATGGATTTGGGTAATTTGCAAATAATTGAAAATCATTTGCAATAATTTGATCGTTAGTAACACCAACTGGAATACCAAAATAATTTAAGTCGCCAAGAGGTTGATTGGCAGTTCCGGCAGTATAAAGCGGTGAACTTGTGGGATAAGTTAAAATAAACGGCATCTGGGTTTTTCCGTAATCAGGTGAACCACCACCTTTATCCATATCTGTTTTTGTAGTAACTGCAGTATTAAAATAATCTTGCATAACCTTGAGCGGAACTCCCGGAGATGCTGTAAAAGCAACTGCTTCGTTTTTTATTGTAGAGCCCCATCCACCGGCATCAATAGCTGCTTGTGCATGTGCATTAAATACTGGAGTTGGTGTTCGTCCGGATGGTAAAGCCGCAGTAATTTGTGGATTAACATAGAAATTATTGTTGTGAATTCTAAGCTTCTGTGTGAATCCCTGATCAATCCATGATTGCGGTAAGGCAGCTGTCTCGAACATAAACCAAACATTTGCAGTGCTGGCACCTAAGAAACCAGTATTAATAAACAAATTGTTTCTAAAATGAGCTTCTATAGCAGCTCCAATTGAACAGCCCCACTGTGCAACATTTATAACTGTATTGTGATTAATCCAGGCATACTTAATAATTCCTCCGCCGTCGCGTAAAATTCTGCTTGTAAGGTTATACCAGGTATTGTTTTCATAAATCAAAGTATCTATATCATTTCCCCTATCGTCAACTCCTCTTCCATTATCCGGACTTTGCATAGTACCAATATTGCTAATAATAGAATTCTTAATTATCACCTTTTGATTTTTAGCATCGCACCTGACTGCTGCCTGTAAATCTCTATCGAGATGAGAATCGATAACAGTAAGTTTTACATTATCTGCACTTAGTCTTATAATATTTTGAAGCAGCGCATTCTGTTCATCTAAATTTGTAACATATACACCTTCAAGAGTAAGATTATTACGTGCCTGGAAAGGTCTGTTTGAAACTCCGCCACCGGAGACACCCGGACGTATAATTGGTTTTTTACCACCGCCAGCTGCAGCACGTATGTGCAATGGATAATTAATATTCTCTATGCTGGATAATGTTATATAATAACCTCCTTTTTGTAACTCATAAATAGTATTAATATTTACTCTTTGACCATTAGGTAAAGTATCGCCCCTAACGGTTGCATCAAGTGTTCCAACACCTTGAGGAACCTGGACAATTCTTTGAGCATTAATAATATTGGCTGTGCCTAATATTATTAAGGAAAGTACTAATAGAGTACTAACGGAAATTGTACTACTTGTTTTCATTGCAACCTCACTTTGTTATTGTATGATATTTTTATATAAAGAACATCAAAGGTCAAATCTTATTCCCAGGTCTGCAGTCCAACCAAAATATTCTTCTCTTGTTGGATAAGCAGCAATTCCAAGGAAAGCTCCTTCCGGTAAATTTGTTATGTTGTTCATGTTAAATGTCAAAGCAATCTTGGGAAATAGTTTATACTGTAATGCTAAATCCCATCTTACAAAAGCATCGGAATAGCCATCAAGCTCCGCTCTCGTTCCAATTGTTTGAAGTGCATTTCCCTGATATATCATTGAAATTCTACCCGAGAAATTTCCCTTCTCGTAGCCGACAGTAAAGTTTGCCAGATGATTTGCCTGTCCAGGCATTCTAGCTTCCCTTGCTGTATCAATAAATGTAAAATTAAATGGAGGAAGTGGATTTCTTGGACCTACTTTCAGGAAAGGAAAATATGTTTTTGATTTGATTAGCGAATAATTGGCAGAGATTACAATTCCGTCGAATGGATTGGGCAAAAATCTTAAATTTGTTTGTAGTTCAAACTCAAGACCATATACTTTAGTTTCATATTTTGAGTTTTCTGGTTTTGTTAAAGTAAAACCAAGGGTCGACCCCGCTTCTGTAATTCTACTTACTCGTAAATATTCAATATCTCTAAGTGTCTTATAGTATGCACCTACTGTAAATAATCCCCAATTACCATAAAACGAAAGGAACATATCATAATTCCAAACTTTTGTATGCTTTAGATATGGTTCACCTCTTTCAACAGTGCCGTCAAAGTAACTTATTCGCTCCCACGGAACTAAGTTGAAATAATCCGGTCGTGCTAATGAACGGGTTATTGCGAAACGGATATCTGACCAATCGGTAAATTTATACCTTATATGTACCATCGGTAAAAATTCACTGTAAGTAACAGTACCAACCGTATCAGTAGAACCTTCAAGTGTTGCAATACCATTTTCGTCAACCTTTGCCTGACCAAAAACACTTTTATAATTAGTAGATGTAAATTCATATCTAAAACCGGGAAGAATCATTAAGCGCGAACCAAGATTAATTTCGGTCATCAAATAACCTGCAGTAATTGCTTCGCCAGCAGAATAATCTTCTAGATCTTTTCCATAATTGCGAGTATAGTCATTCCAGAATCTGTTCATAAAATCATCAACTTTTTGTCTGCTGAGAGGTTTAGCCGGACCAAATACATATTTACCATTTAAGAAATTATCTATATTATAATCCGGATCATAGAAGTTCTTTATTTTGATATAACCTTCTCCTGTAGTTTCGAAAATGGAAGGATTATTTTTTCCTATCTTATCAATTCGGAAAGCTAAAGTCATCCATTCTTCTTTATCAAGACTTCTATTTTTATTCCTATGTTTTGCACCTAATTTAATATTACCACTTATTTCATCTGACAATTTAAAGGGGAATGTTCCATCAACCTGTCCAGTAAAATCTTTATCTTTTGTCATTTCTTTATCAAAAAAATCCTGATAAAACCTGGTTTGATCTAAATTATTTTTTGCACCAAGAGGAATGATTTCCGGACCTTTATCTGTAACAAGTGTGTTTAGAAAAGCACCCACTTCTCTAAATTGTGAGTCGTGCATATAAGGCATATTATATTTCGAATAAGAATAGGAAGTCTGCCATTCTAACTTCATAAAATTAAGATTATGTTTTCCACTTAGTGAATTGGTAAATAAATCAATATTAATTTCTCTTCCCCTTAACCAATATTCAACGTAAGCATTATCAACTCGGTATCTTTTTCGGTTTCGCAATTCATCTCTATCTGTTCTACCATATAGACTGCTAAACATAATTTCACCATTACCTAAATCATAATCCATTGCAATGCTTGCCCCATATCGATCTCTAGTTTCTTTTCTATCACCAAGATTTAAATTTTCCACAGTAATTCTAGCATGTTTTTCACCCGGTAAAGCTTCTCTTGCAAACAAATAGGATGCATCAAGTAAATCAGAACCACGATTAGCTCTTTGTAAACTACCGGTAGCTACAACACCAAGTTTATTATCAAAGTATCTATTGCTAAAAGTAAAACTTCCTCTATAATTACCGTAATCTTTATCCTGACTGTTATATGATCCCTGTAGTCTTACATTAGAGTTAAAACCCTGAGAAGCTTTTTTAATTTCAAAATTTACTTTTCCACCAATAGCATCTCCATCCTGATCAGGAGTAAGTGCTTTGAATACTTCAATTCCGGCAAGCATGTCGGAAGAAATCATTGATAAATCGACCGAACGATTTTGTGGATCAGTAGCAGGAATTCTTTGTCCGTTAATAGTAACCGAATTAAATTTTGCCGATAATCCTCTAACAATTACTTTTGTACCTTCACCCGCGTTTCTTTCAACTGATATTCCGGGCAATCTTCCAACAGATTCAGCAGCATTCTGATCCGGTAATTCCTGAATTTTATCTTTGGATACAACATTGATAATAGTATTGGAAGTTAATTGTTGATTAATTGCAGCAGCTTGACCTTGAAGTTGTCCTGTTACAACAACTTCCTGACCAACAATTACTTTTGGTTTAAGTTTTACATCAACAGATAATGTTCTACCGCTTGCAATATTAGCCCAGACACTGTCGGTTTCATATCCTAAATACATAAATAAAATTAGAGTGCGTCCTTCGTTTAACCTTACGAGACGATATTTTCCATCACGATCTGTAGTGGTGCCAATTGAGGTACCACTAATAATTATATTTGCACCTAAGAGAGGTGATCCATCAGTAGCATCGGTAACAACTCCCGTTACATTCCCGGTCTGTGCAATTACACTTGTATTAAACAGTAAAGTGAAACTAAAAATAATTGGAAGAAATAATTTAGAGTTGATGCGTTTCATTCAATCCTCCGAGATGAAAGCCATAAATAGAAGATATAGTTTAATAAAAAACATATTGGTTTAATTATAATTGGCATACTTGGTATACCAGGCGGTCGCATAATAAATAGATTATTTTAATATGTCAAGAAAAATCGCTTTCTCAATGAAATTTTCGTTCTGATTAAAAGTTTCTATTTTGTTTTTATTTGATAATATTAAAGAAACATTTTGAGGAAATAATGGATGCTTCAAAAAAATTAAAAATCTGGCATGTTGGTAACTGGTGTGTTCATACAGGACAGAGGTATGTTGAATCACCTTTTCAAGCACCTTCCAAGGGAGTTGAAATATTAAATTATGCAAAACCACTAATCGACGCTCTTAGAGAAATTCCTGATTCAGAAGTAATTAGCGAGCCATCATGGGAATTATACAATATGTCCCCCGAACAATTTGAAGAACGGTTAAGCTGGGCTACTTCCATAATTCTTGCAGACGTTGAGACTAAATGCTTAATGCTTCATCCTGATTTTTTTACAAGGGCAAAGTGGGGTGATAAACCGGTAACCTTTCCTGACCGGTTCGATCTTATTAAAACCTGGATTTCTGACGGTGGACATTTTCATATGAACGGAGGATGGTATAGTTTTACAGGTGAACTTGGAAAAGGTGGCTGGAGACGAAGCAGACTTCATAATATTTTTCCCGTCGAGTGCCTTGAACATGATGATTTAATTGAATCTACAGATGGATATGAAGTGAGATGTAATAATGAAAATCATCCTTGTGTTACCGGAATTGATTGGTCTACAATTCCCCCGCTTCTCGGTTTTAATGAAACAAAAATCAGAAGCGATTCAACAAGTCTAATTGATATTAGAAATGATAATTCATGGCATCCGCTGCTTGCATACAGAAAACATAACAAAGGAATTTTTTCCGGATGGATGACGGGGGCAAGTCCTCACTGGGGAATCAATTTTATGAAATGGAAGTATTATAAAAAATTCTGGCAACAAGTATTCTTATACATAAAATAAATCTACTATAAAATTAACTCGGAATTTATATGCTTCTTCAATTAATCGATTGGATCATCATAGTAATATTTTTTATTGTTTCAGCAGTAATAGGAATTTGGGCAACAAAACGCGCCAGTAAAAATTCAACCGAATTTTTTCTTTCCGGAAGAAATATGCCGTGGTACATATTAGGATTTTCGATGGTAGCTACTACATTTTCTGTTGATACTCCTAATCTTGTTACTGATATAGTAAGGCAAAACGGAATTGCCGGCAACTGGGTTTGGTGGGCATTTTTGTTAACTGGAATGCTTACTGTTTTTATTTATGCCAAGTTGTGGAGAAGATCGAATGTAATGACCGATGTAGAGTTTTATGAAATAAGATACAGCGGAAAATCAGCAGCATTTTTAAGAGGATTTCGTGCTTTATATCTCGGATTGTTTTTTAATGTTGTTATTATGGCGTCTGTTACTCTGGCGGCAATTAAAGTCGGCTCTGTTATGTTGAATATGACTCCAATGGAAGTATTACTTATAGCCGGAGGAATTACTGTTATTTATAGTGCATTGGGTGGTTTACTTGGAGTTCTTTTAACAGATTTTATTCAGTTTTTGATAGCGATGGTCGGTTCGGTAGTAGCTGCATACATTGCTGTTAATCATCCAAAAATTGGAGGACTTAATAAGCTGTTGTCTCATCCCGAAATTGCAGATAAGCTTTCGATACTTCCTGATTTCAACAATTATGAGTTAGCACTAGTTGTATTTATAATTCCGATTGCCGTACAATGGTGGAGTGTTTGGTACCCCGGCGCCGAACCGGGGGGCGGAGGTTATATTGTTCAACGAATGCTGGCTGCAAAAAATGAAAAACATGCAATGGGTGCAACTCTCTTTTTCAATTTTGCACATTATGCTTTGCGTCCTTGGCCATGGATTCTTGTTGCTCTTTCATCAATAATTGTTTTTCCTAATCTCAATGCAATTCAGCAAGCTTTTCCAAATGTAGATCCGCGAATTATACGGCATGACATGGCATATCCAGCAATGCTGACTCATTTACCAAGCGGAATTTTAGGTATTATAACTGCATCCCTTATTGCCGCTTACATGTCCACTATGTCCACAAGTATGAATTGGGGTTCATCATATGTTGTAAATGATTTTTATAAACGATTTATAAAACCTGAAGCACCTGAAAAGGAATTAGTACTTGTTGGTAGAATCTCAACTGTTCTAATGATGGTACTTGCAAGCACGTTCGCACTTCTAATGCAAAACGCATTAAGTGCATTTAATATTCTTTTACAAATAGGGGCTGGTACAGGATTACTCTTTATTCTAAGATGGTTCTGGTGGAGAATAAATGCCTTCAGCGAAATTGTTGCTATGGTAGTATCATTTCTGGTTGCACTCTTTTTTCTATTTCTATCAAATTATAATAACTCTCAAATAGATAGTTTGGTTGCTACAGGAATGGATCGGGTTGCGGCTGTTCAACAAGTAGGTCCATTAAAAACTTATGAAGAACTTATTATTGGTGTATTAATTACAACCTCTTCCTGGATAATCGCAACATTTGTAACCAGGCCTACAAAGACTGAAAAGCTGATAAGTTTTTACAAGCTTGTTCATCCCGGAGGAATTGGATGGAAAAAGATTACCGACATTATGAAATCTGAAAACCCTAATTATAATCAAGCATTCAACAAAGCTTTTATTGCCGAAGGAATACTTGGAATGGTTATAGGCTGTATAGGGGTTTACAGTTTACATTTTGCAATAGGATATTGGCTTTACTCCAAATACATACTTGCAGCTTTTCTCACAATAGTTGCAGTTATCTGCTCTATTATTATAATGAAAATATGGAATAAGTTTCATGCTGAATAAAATTTTTAATAATTCTGAAATTGAATCCGGTAAGAGAAAATGACACCTAAAGAAAGAATGAAAGCTGCAATGAATCTTGAAGAAGTTGATAAAACTCCTTTGATGTGTCAGATGAGTATAGGACATATGTTGATGCAATTAAAAATTTCTCCAGTCGAATTCTGGTTCGATCCTATAATTTTTGCAGAAGGATTAATTGAACTTAGAAACATATACGACTTCGATGGAATATTAATCAGCTTATACGGGCACAATCCTGATTGGAGAAACACTGTAAAAAAAATATATATAACGGAAGAAGCCGAAATTGTTGAATGGAAGAATGGTGACAAAACTTTCTGCTTGTTTAACGATCTTCCATATTATCAGTTTGCAGCTCAACGGATAGAAGTTGATTATACAAAATTAACATCCGTAGATCTGCCGGTTGAATTAAATTATATTCCTGTTTCGCAGAATCTTCCCTTTTACATAAATCGCGATTATAAATTCGATGTAATAAATTACATTGTTAAAAAGGTTGGAAGCAATTATTCAATTCATGGAGAAATAACTTCTCCATTTGATTATTTACTTGATTATATCGGTCTTGATAACGCAATGATTGCATTGATTGATAATCCGGAAACATGTTTGATGATCATTTCCCATTTCACAACTCTTATAAAGCAACTTGCTCTTGAAATGTGCGGCACCGGTATTGATGCAATAAAAATTTCATCGCCGTTTGCCGGATCCGGATTTATATCACCCGAAGATTACAAAACATTCGTATTACCTTTTGAAAAAGAGATAGCTCAAGCCGTCCGTTCAAAAAATATACATATCTATACACACACATGTGGCGCAATTAACGACCGGCTGGAATTAATGTTCGAAGCCGGAATAAGCGGCATTGAATGTCTCGATCCTCCTCCTCTTGGAAACGTTGAACTGGAAGATGCTGTTGGTAGAATTGGCAATAAAGGATTTATTAAAGGGAATATTGATTCGGTAAATCTACTCTTAAACTCCACCGAAGAGGAAATTGTTGATGATATAAAAAGGAGAATTAAAATAGGAAGAACCAAGAGAGGTTTTATTCTAAGCACAGCATGCTCTATCGCACCTTCCGTAATAAGAGAAAGGATTCAATTATTAAGAAAAATTATCGATCGACCTGAATAATGTATATGACAAATTTTTCACTAATAGTTTGAAGAAGAGTTTTTCTTAAACTTTTAATTCACATTAAGTATTTTCTAGAGAATTAGAAAAATGAGCCCCGAATAAATCGGGGCTCATTTTAGTTTAGTATAGTATGCGATTGATTTTGATAAGTTTTTTTGTCGGTGTTTTTTGATCCGGCAAATTTATATTGAGCAATCAAACCTTTAAGATTCAGAGTCATCTTATTCAATTCATCTGCAGAGCTTGCAATCTGTTGAACACCGGTAGCATTCTCATTAGTAACTTTACTAATCGATTCAACATTTCGGCTAATTACTTCGCTTGTAGAACTTTGTTCTTCACTTGCAGATGCAACCTGGGCAACAATATCCTGAACTTCATTAGAGCTATCAATAATCTGTTTTAAGGATTCACCGGCTTTGTTTGC
>JAGVBL010000296.1 GCA_020059785.1 Ignavibacteriales bacterium
GCCAAGTATTTCAAGGTTTTTCCAGAGCTCATTTTCATTATTAATTTTTTTAATTCCTATTGCACCGGCTTGCATTCTTGGTTTTAATACGTAAGGCGGTTCTACATTGGAGAGATAGTTTTTTATCTTTTGATAATTCAAAATGTGTACAAAAGGCGGAACACTAATTCCCTCTTCTTCTGCTTTCATTCTCATTGCAAGTTTATCGCGGAAATACCTTGCGGTTGTATCTCCCATTCCGGGTACACGTAAATGTTCTCTTAATCGTGCAGCTTTTTCAACATCAAAGTCATCCAGTGCAACAATTTTATCAATTTGCTCGTTGCGTGCTAAGAAACTTACAGCATTAATCATGTGATCGATATTCCATTCTTTATTTACATCGGGCATGTAAAAAATTTCATCAATACTTTCCTTTGGCCATTGCACATCATGCAGACTTTGAGATGTTAAAAGTAAAACTCTGCTCCCCTCCTCTTTAGCTTGCTTTAAGAAATCAAAACCTTTTTCATAACTGGAGATACATAAAATGGTCGGTTTTTTCATATTGTATTCCGCTCTTTTATTCCCGACTTATTTTAAGGAAATATCCAGAATAACTCAATATAATTGTTCTTATAAATAAATAATGATACTAACTTCTAATTGGCACTCCTCTTTTGACTTAAATTCTTAGGTGAAATTTCTTAAATTTGCCGTGCATTTTATAGAGAAAGGAAATCTTTTTGAGCAAAACTGCTGTAGTTCTACTTAATCTTGGCGGTCCAGATTCTTTAGAAGCCGTAGAACCTTTTTTATATAATCTATTTTGCGACCCCGATATTTTTAAGATTCCATTTGGGCAAAAATTATTTGCCAAATTAATTTCTAATAGACGGGCTCCAAAAATTATTGAAGAGTATAAGCTTATAGGCGGTAAATCTCCAATTAATGAATGGACTGAAATTCAGAGAAATAAATTAGAGATTGAGTTAAGAAAAATTAATTCCAATACCGATGTATTAATTGCAATGCGTTACTGGATACCTTTAACGCAAACAACTATCGAAAAAATTGAAACCGGTAATTACGATAAGATAATTCTTCTTCCGCTTTATCCACACTACTCTATTACAACAACCGGCTCTTCATTTAATGAATGGAATCGTTATTATAATGGTGAGGAAAAGAAATTAGTATTTATAAACAGTTATTATAATCATCCCGGTTATCTGTCTGCAATAAATCAACGTATTGATGAAGCTCTTCTTAGTTTTTCTGATAATATTAGAAGTGAAGTTCAGCTTGTATTCAGTGCACACGGCACACCTGTAAGTTTAGTAAAAAAGGGAGACCCGTATAGCATCCAGATAAAGCAAACTGTAGAAGCTGTAATGAAACAACGGAATTATTCTCATAAACATCATCTTTGTTATCAGAGTAAAGTTGGACCGATGAAATGGCTTGAACCTGCAACAGATGCTATTATTGAAGAACTAGCATATAAGGGGAATAAACATCTGCTGATAATTCCTATCAGTTTTGTATCGGATCATATTGAAACTTTATTTGAACTTGATATTGAATACCGGCACGTTGCGGATGAGTGCGGAATTGAACGTTATATTGTAATGAAAGGATTAAATGACTCGCAATTGTTTATTGATGCATTGAAAGATCTTGTGATAAATGAAATTTAGATTCATCTAAAATTGAATTTCTATTTCATTATTCACATCTATTTGATAAATGAAACAACGAGGAAGCCATGAAAACAAAACTCATTCTTTTTATCACATTATTAATCAGTATCACTATGACAAATGCTCAAAACAAAAATATCGACAACCCGTTCTTTAAAGAATGGAAAACTCCATGCGAAACACCTCCGTTCAACGAAATTAAAGTTGAACATTTTCTTCCGGCAATTGAAGAAGGAATCCGGCTTGAAAAAGCAGAGATCGATGCTATAATCAACAACCCCGAAAAACCAACATTCAGGAATACAATTATTCCTCTTGAAAAATCAGGCGAATTCCTTGGCAGAGTAAACCGCGTTTTCGGAGCGCTTAACGGTGCAAATACTACCGATGAAATTCAAAAAATTGCTCGCGTTACAACCCCGATGCTTGCAAAACACCGGGACGATATTGCACTAAACGATAAACTCTTTGCCAGAATAAAAGCTGTTTATATGGATAAAGATAAACTTTCAGAAATAGAGAAAAATGTTGTTGAGAACTATTATAAAAATGCTGTTAGAAGCGGTGCCGAACTTGATGATGCCGGTAAAGAGAAACTCAGGCAGATTAACCAGGAACTTTCGATGCTGGGATTAAAATTCAGCGAGAATGCTCTTAAAGAAACCAATGCAATTGCACTTGTTATTGATAAAAAAGAGGATTTGATTGGATTACCAGAAGATGTTATAAATTCTGCGGCTGAACTTGCTAAATCTAAAAACATGGAAGGCAAATGGGCGTTTTCATTACAGAAACCAAGCTTTATTCCTTTCCTTCAGTATTCACAAAAAAGAGAGCTTAGAGAAAAATTATTTAAGGCATATATAAATCGCGGTAATAATAACAACGAGTTTGATAACAAGAAAATTGTTTCCCGTGTTGCCTCCTTACGTGTTGATAGAGCAAACTTACTCGGTTATAAAGCATTTGCAGATTTTGTGCTTGAACGTAACATGGCAAATAATCCGGATAATGTTTATAAATTCTTAAATGATCTTTGGACACCGGCTATAAAGAGAGCAAAGATGGAAGTTGCCGATATGCAGAAAATAATTGATAGAGAAGGAGGTAATTTCAAATTAGCTTCTTGGGATTGGTGGTATTATGCAGAAAAAGTTAAAAAAGAAAAATACGATCTGGATGAATCGATGCTTCGCCCCTATTTCAAAATGGAAAATGTGAGAGCCGGTGCTTTCGAAGTAGCATCAAAATTATATGGAATTAAATTTATTCCAAGGAATGATATCGAAGTCTATCATCCTGATGTTGAAGTTTTTGAAGTACAGGAATCGGATGGAAGACATATCGGAATTTTCTATAGCGATTACTATCCGCGCGATGGTAAGAGAAGCGGTGCATGGTCCAGTGGATTTAGAGGACAGCAGAACATCGATGGTAAATTTATTACCCCTCTTGTTTATAATGTTGGCAACTTTTCAAAACCGACTTCAGATAAACCGGCATTGATGAGTATTGATGAAGTTAATACGCTGTTCCACGAACTTGGGCATGGTTTGAATTCTCTTTTCTCAAATTACGATTATCCCGGCGGCAGAAGTACTCCACGGGATTTTGTAGAACTTCCATCTCAAATAATGGAAAACTGGGCGTTAGAACCTGAAGTCCTTAAAATGTATGCCAAACATTATCTAACCGGCCAAACTATTCCTGATGAACTAATTCAAAAAATCGTTAATTCAAGATTATTCAACCAGGGATTTGAAACAGTCGAGTATTTAGCCGCTTCATTTCTTGATATGGATTGGCACATGTTAACCGATAATAAGGAACGTGACGTTATTGAATTTGAAAAAAATGTTTACAAGAAAATCGGTCTTCTGCCCGAAATTGAATCACGATACCAGAGCACAAACTTCGGACATATACTTGGCGGATACGCTGCCGGTTATTACAGCTACATTTGGGCTGCGGTTCTGGATGCCGATGCATTTGATGCTTTTGTTGAAACGGGAAATTTATTCGATAAGAAAACTGCTGATGATTTTAGAAATTTTATTCTTGCTAAGAGCGGATCGGAAGATTCTATGATTCTTTATAAAAAATTTAGAGGAAGAGAACCTAAAGTTGATGCTTTGTTAAAACGCAGAGGTCTTGACTAATTAATTGTTGAATAATTTTTTTCGGTTAATATTGAATGAGTGATAAAAAAAATATTGTGATAATCGGCGCCGGTATTTCCGGGTTAACAACTGCATATTGGCTGAATAAAAACGATTATAAAATAACTGTTCTGGAATCGAAAAAGGAAGCCGGCGGTGCAATGGAAACAATAATTGAAGACGGCTTCCTTATTGATTCCGGTCCTAATTCCGGTCTTGAGACTACCCCGCTAATTCGTCAACTGGTTGATGAAGTCGGGCTTGCCAATGAAATGATTTATGCGAACGAATCATCAAATAAAAGATACATTTACCGTAATTGTGAATTACATCCATTACCTACTTCTGCGTCTGCATTTATAACTACAAAACTTTTTTCTACAAAGGCAAAGTTCCGCATGATGGCTGAACCGTTTATTGGTAAATCTGATGACGGTTATTATCAGAGCATGGCTCAGTTTGTTAAGAGAAGATTAGGTCAGGAATTCCTCGATTATGCAATTGATCCTTTTGTAAGCGGTGTATTTGCCGGCGATCCATACAAGTTAAGTGTTAAGTCAGCTTTCCCTAAACTCTACCGTCTTGAAGAGGTTTACGGCGGATTGGTAAAGGGAATGATTAAAGGTGCAAGGGAAAGAAAAAAGCGAGCTGAACAATCGAAACAAAGTGCTAAGATGTTTTCGTTTATTAACGGAATGCAGAGTTTCCCGAAAGCAATTGCAGATAAATTGAAAGATAAAATCCAATACGAGAGCAGAGTTCAGAGTGTAGAGCGAAGAGTGAATGATTGGATTGTAAAATATGAACAAAATGGAGATGTGAAAGAAATAAAAACAGATTTTGTTCTTTCGACTATTCCAGTTCATTCTGCATCGCAAATTTTTTCGAATCTGGATTTTGAATTTGAAAAGCATTCACGGGCAATTTACTATCCACCTGTTATGGTATTGTTTATTGGATTCAATAAGAAAGACATATTAAGGAAGCTCGATGGTTTCGGATTTTTAATTCCGTCTAAGGAAAAGAAGAGTTTTCTTGGTGCTATCTGGAGTTCAACAATTTTTCCGAACCGATGTAATAATGATAATGCTGCGTTTACACTATTTATAGGTGGTGCCCGTTCGCCATATCTGTTCGATCTTGAAAAAGAAAAGTTGATTGGAAAAGTTCTTCAAGAATTCAAACAGATTATGAATATTTCAAACGAACCTCTTTTTATTAAGGATAGAATGTGGAACAATGCTATTCCTCAGTACAATATTGGTTACATCGAACATGAAAATTATTTTGATAAATTTGAGAAAGATAATCCGGGAATTCTGATTGGCGGCAATTACCGTGGCGGTATTTCTGTTGGCGATTGCGTTAAAAATTCTGAAATTACATTACAACGAATTAAAAGAGCCGGGGATGTTTAATTTATAATGTATATTGTAAAATGAAAAAGATTGTGGCTGAACAGAGAATTGAATACGGAAATATTTTATTAAATAAAAGTTTCCATTTTGCTGCTCGTTCGATTCGGTTATATAAATTACTTATTTCAAGAGATAAATCACTTTACCCACTTTTTACTCAATTATTAAAAAGCTCAACTTCAATCGGTGCAAATATTTCTGAAGCACAGAGTGCCCCATCAAAAAAAGATTTTGTAAATAAACTTAATATTGCTTTAAAAGAATCACAAGAAACGGATTATTGGTTAAAATTGCTTAAGGAATCCGAATCACTTTCTGAAGCTGAATTTGAAAGTATTTCAAACGATTGCATTGAATTAATTAAATTACTTACAAGTATTATAAAAAAATCGAAACAAACTCTATAAATATAAATTCTACATTATACATTATACATTTTCAATTGGAGCAATCATGGCTACATTTCCAACAAAAAGATTAAGACGATTAAGATATAATCCACTTGTCCGCGACATGGTTCGCGAGACAGCTTTAACAAAAGCTGATTTAATATATCCCCTGTTTGTTGTGCCCGGTAATAATGTTAAGAACGAGGTACGTTCTATGCCCGGTGTTTACCAAATGTCTATTGATGTTGTAGTAGAAGAATGCAAAGAAGTTGAACAACTCGGTATTCCGGCGGTTATCTTGTTCGGAATTCCGGATCATAAAGATGAAGTTGGATCAGGTGCATATGATCCGAATGGAATAATTCAACAAGCAGTCCGGGCAATTAAAGCTGAAGTTAAAGATCTACTTGTAATTACAGACGTCTGCTTATGCGAATACACTTCACACGGTCACTGTGGAGTATTAGAAGGAGAAAATATTCTTAATGATGAAACTGTTTCGCTGCTTGCTAAAGAAGCGGTATCTCACGCTCAAGCCGGTGCTGATATAATTGCTCCATCGGATATGATGGATGGACGTGTCTCTGCAATCCGTAAGGCACTGGACTACAAAGGTTTCAATAATATCCCAATATTAAGTTATGCCGTTAAATATGCATCAGGATTTTACGGACCATTCCGCGATGCAGCAGAATCGGCACCGGCATTTGGAGACAGGCGTTCGCACCAGATGGATGTTGCAAACAGCAACGAAGCATTACGCGAAGCTGAAAGCGATATTGAAGAAGGTGCCGACATGATTATGGTAAAACCCGCCGGTGCTTATCTGGATATCATCTGGCGTGTTAAAGAAAAATTCGGAATGCCTACTGCGGCTTACCAGGTAAGCGGTGAATATGCAATGATTAAAGCCGCCGGAAAAAACAACTGGATTGATGAAGAAAGAGTTATGATTGAATCTCTTATTGCAATTAAACGTGCCGGCGCAGATATGATATTAACTTACTTTGCAAAAGACGTTGCAAAATTTTTAGATAAGAATAAATAATTTTTTTTAGATAAGTATTTAATTGTGCATGTAATTATGTCCGGCAGAATCAGGAATAAAGTTTGAAACCCGATAGTTCTAATGATAATAGCACAGTAATTATTCCGCCCGAGGATGGAAGTCTTAAAAGATTTATTCCAGAAAGAAAATTCAGTATTAAAAATACATTTGCCGGATTAGCATATCCAAACTATCGGCTCTGGTTCTGGGGACAGATGGTTTCGCTTTTCGGATCATGGATGCAATCGACTGCATTTGCGTTTTTCATTTTCGAGCTTACAAAATCTCCTGCTTACCTTGGATATGTTGGATTTGCAAGCGGAGTACCCGCATGGATCTTCTCATTCTATGGCGGTGTTGCAGCAGATAGACTTAACAGAAGAAATATTCTATATGCAACACAAACAGCAATGATGATGATGGCTTTTCTCCTTGCAATATTTACATTCACAGGAATTATTAAAGCATGGCATCTGTTAATTTTTGCATTCTTCAGCGGAATTGCTAACGCCTTTGATGCCCCCACAAGACATGCATTTGTAAATGAACTGGTTGATAAAGAAGATCTTGTAAATGCCATAGCGCTTAACTCTACAATGTTTAATACAGCAACTGCCGTTGGTCCGGCTTTAGGCGGAATTACATATGCACTATTTGGCCCGGCATGGTGTTTTACAATTAATGGCGTAACATTTCTTGCGGTGCTTTATAACTTAAAAAGGATGAATCTGAAAAAGACCGTACATTATCACCATGGTAATTCGGTATTTAAAGAAGTTGCAGAAGCGGTTAATTATATTAAGACAAGCAACATAATTCGCGAGGTTCTCTTAATTACTGCCATGCTTAGTATGTTTGGAATGGGATTAGTAACATTATTCCCGGCATGGGCTGTAGAAATATTACATGGCGATTCTACAACAAATGGATTCCTTCAATCTGCAAGAGGATTGGGAGCAGTAATATTTGCGTTAATTATTGCTACCATCAACAAGTATATTGACCGCGGTAAGTATTTAATGTATAGTGTTATCACTTTACCTGTAATGATTTTCATATTCTCGTTTAACCGCTCACTATTAATTTCGATGATTCTTCTGGTAATAATCGGCGGACTTATAATTGTACAATTCAATCTATCTAATGGATTGATACAAACTCTGGTAGAAGAAAAATTCAGAGGACGGGTTTTAAGCTTTTACACATTCACTTTTTTTGCTTTGTATCCATTGGGCTCTTTATGGATTGGTTACATAGCAGAACATTCTGGAATAACAACCGCGGTATTAATCAATTCTATTATTCTATTTATATTCTTTA
>JAGVBL010000212.1 GCA_020059785.1 Ignavibacteriales bacterium
AGGAATAAGTTTTTCCTTTGTAAGAAATTTTGAAACGTCATTAACCGAAGGGAGTTTAGTTTTTGCCATTTATTCAGGAATTTCTTTTTTATTTTTTTCGAATTTAATAGCTCTTCTTATAAAAATAATAACTCCACCCCATACGGTTCCAATCACAAGGACAGCTGTTATAATAGTCTCCATTTAATTCTCACTTTTTAATACATTTTTTGCAAATGTTTTATTCAACAAAATAAACAGAGATAAAACAATAGCCCATTGAAATAAACATGTCCCTAAATTTTCAGTATGAAATGGATTCCACCATTCGGGGTCCCAGGTTGTAGAAGAAATCAACCACCACAAAAGAAGAACGGTTACCTCAACTGGAACCAGGTAAGTGATAACTACATTATACCATTTACCTATTTTAATATCGCTGCCAAAACCATTAATAATATTTGTTCTAAATTTATCAACACCGTATTTTATTAATGCAAAAGAAATAAATGCGCCGCTTATTATTAATCCGACTCCCCAAACCCAATCCTGATTGATAAAGAACTTCATATTTAATGCCGATGGAATCCCAAGAATAAACCCGGCACTTGCAACAATTAAAATTGATCTCTTTCGTGATAAACCGAAGTCCATTGTTGTTTTTGTAGCAAGTTCAATCATAGAAAAAAGTGAAGTAAGCGCAGCAAAGGACAAGGCCATAAAAAAGAGTGAGCCAAATATTGTATTTACAATTATACTATCCGACATTTTAGAAAATAATAATGGAAGATAAATAAATGTTAAACCCGTATTAGCTGGACCAGATTGTGAAATCTGCATCATAGCATCTGTAGAACTTAAGGCGAACACAGTTGAAAAAATAATAATGCCCGCAATTAGAGAAACCGAATTATTTCCAAATCCAATCAATGCAGCATTAAGAGCAATATCTTCTTTCTTTTTCATATAGATTGCATAGGTCATTATTAAACCCCAACCAGCACCGGTATCCCATGCATTTTGAGTTAAAGCATTTAGCCAGACTTTATAATCGAGAATAAATTCTAACTTGGGTGTAAATAAGTACTTTATTCCTTCGATTGCATTGAGTAGAGTAACCGCTCTTATCAAAAGGATTATAAGAATAATAAGCAACGAAGAGACAAGAAAACGATTCGCTTTTTCAATTCCTTTAACAACACCTTTATAAATTACAAATCCGCCAATAAGCATAGCAAATAAATGATACAAAACGGGCATACCGCTTTCTGAGAATTGCTGCCAGTAGTTCAAGTGATTTGCAGTATTAAACAAATCCCCGGAGAAAGCGGAAACGAAATACCTTATACACCAACCGGCAACAACCGAATAATAGAACATAATTGCTGTTGATACAAACGTTATGAATGCTCCCATCCATGCAAAATTCTTCCCGGCAGTTTTACCTATTGCGCCTATTGGTGATAACCTGGTTGATTTACCTAATGCAAACTCAGCGATTATTAATGGAACCGACCAAATCAATAAAAATATTACCCAGGGAATTAAGAATGAACCACCGCCATTTTGAGCAACAACTCTGGAGAACCGCCATATATTACCTGTTCCAACAGCTATTCCAAGTGTTGATAGTATTAATCCCCAGCGCGATGTAAAAAATTCATTCTGCTTCATTTAAATCAGAATGCTCTTTTCTCAACTGATACTTTTTGCATTACTACATTATCAACAGGACGATCCATGTTATTTGTAGGAACCTGGCTAATTGCATAAACAACGTCCATCCCTTTAATCACTTTTCCAAAAACAGTATGACGTGCATTAAGCCATGGTGTAGCAACTACAGTAATAAAAAATTGGCTTCCATTGGTATTAGGACCAGCATTAGCCATTGATAAAATTCCAGGAGAATCATGCATTAAAGAAGGAACAAATTCATCTTCAAATTTAGCCCCGTAAATACTTTCGCCGCCCATTCCGGTTCCGGTAGGATCTCCACCCTGTATCATAAAATCTTTTATTACTCTATGGAAAATTATTCCATCGTAGTAACCTCTAATTGCCAGACCCGCAAAATTCTTAGCGGTTCTGGGTACATCGTGTGCAAACAATTCTATTTCGAATGACCCCATATTAGTTTGTACTGTTGCAATTAATTTTTCATTATTCTTCAATTCCATTAGATTATCCAAAGTATCTCCCTTTTCTATATTTGTTTGAATGTTTTCTTTGGCTTGATTTTGTTTATTACTTTCTGAACAGGATATAATCAAAACACCAATTAAGATTATACTTAATAATCTGTTGATCATTGTTTCCCTCCTTAAGGTTTAATTACACCGTTATAAATCATTACTAATATAATTATACCGATAACAATTCTATAAATGATAAAAACAAAAGTAGATTTTTTTCTTAAGTATCTTAACAAAAATTCTATAGATAAATAACCAAATATACCTGAGACAATAGTAGCAACAGCTATCGTAATAATACCGTTGGTATCGATGTATTTAAGTGCCTGGTAGAATTGTAGTAAACCGCTTGCAGCAATTGCAGGTATGCTCATTAAAAATGAAAACCGTGCGGCTGTTTCTCTGCTGAATCCTAAAAAGATTGCCGCAGTAATTGTTGTTCCTGAACGTGAAGAACCCGGTATTAAAGCCAGGGATTGAGCAAAACCAATTATTATAGCATCATACCATTTGATATTGCCGGAAGAACGGTTAAACTTTCCAGTCTTTTCAGCAACAGTTAATATTAGAGCCAGAATAATTAAACTTCCGGCAATAACATATAAATTTTTTGTTAAAGCTCCTTCAATAATATCCTTAAATCCTAATCCTATTACTGCTACCGGAATGGTTGCAATAACAAGATACCATCCCATTCGGGAATTATTACTTTGTTCAGAAAAACTTTTTCTACTAACTATAACATCATTGATAAAATCTCTTAAAATCAGCCAGAGGTCTTTCCAGAAATAAATAATCACAGCCATTAATGTACCGAGTTGAATTACAGCAATAAACGCTGTCCATCTTTCAGGATTAACATCAGAGATAAGATTCATTAATTTTCCCGCAACGGTTAAATGCCCGGTACTGCTTATAGGGATAAATTCAGTTAACCCCTGAATTATTCCTAAAATTATTGCTTCGATAATGTTCATAAAATCCTTTTAGAATAAGTAAGATACACCGACTTTCAAGCCGATGGAAATTGTATTAAGGTTCACATTCTCGCTATTAGTAAAGTTTGTTATTTTTTTCCCGGATACCGAGGTTAATTCTCCCGTTATATCATATCTAAGGTCGAGCCCGACTAATACATAAAAATTATTGGAAAGGAGTGTATTTGCATCAGCTTTTATTAAGAGTCCGAACCCATTTGCAGTATAATTTGTTTTGTTGATAATTGTCTCATCGAGGTTAGCAAACCTTAATCCCAATCCGCCGCCAAACTTAAATTTATACCCCTTACCGGCAATTACATAGTAACCAATCAAACTGGGACGGTGCATCAGATAGGAAATGTCGTATACTCCCCCCGTATTAATAAACGTTGTGTATGAATCAATCGCGAGACTATACTCCAATCCAAGCTGAAAACTTTCACTTGCAAGATAACCTACCTCACCTGTAAAATTTATTGAAGTGCCAAAGGATTTTAGTTTACTATTAACCGGTGCAAAATTGTAATTGATATAATCCCTGTAAGCTGGGGCTGATTTGTAATCGATTCCCATTGCCAGACTAAAATCCCATTGTGCGTATAAATTAAATAATGGGAAGAGAACTATAAGGATTATTTTTTTCATTTAGATTCCGAGTTAATATCAAATACAGTAAAAAAATTTTCTTTTTTAATTCCTTTTTTAACACGGAATTTATTTACAAGATAAATAACACCAACAGTTGAGCCGATAAAAATAAAATAAGAAATGAAGTGCGTAAGAAGTGCATAAGCAGCACTCAACTCATAATCAAAATTGTAAAGTTGTGTTAGAACAAAAATTGAGATTATATGATACGAACCTGTTCCGCCGGGAGTTGGAATTATAACACCGTAAGCGCTGATAGTCATAAATACCCATGCAAGAGCAAAGTTAATTGTTCCGTATTTCTGCATATCAAGCATAAAAAATCCTATATAGGAATTAAGAGCATATAAAACTAGTATTAAAGCTGTATAGAGAGTAATTATAAAAATCGTTTTAAAATCCTGTATACTCGATAAACCGTTTATCAAAGTTGAAAAAATCTCCGAAAATTTTTCTGATAACTTTTTGCTGAACCGTTCTAATATTCTTACAATTACATGCCCGAATTTTCCCTCGTATTTAACCATAAATACTATTAGAAGTGAAACAACAAATATTGCGGCAAATCCTATCATTAGAGAAGTCTTAAGCCAGATGACCTGGTCGAATAAATTACCCGGGAAAATGTAAACACTTAATAGAGAAGCGAAGGCAAATGCGCCTATATCTATTATTCTTTCTATTACAACCGTTCCAAGCATTGTAGTTCTCGAAAGTCCTTCCCACCTTCCAATGAATAAGCCTCTATAGACTTCTCCGAGGCGTGGAATAACACAGTTAACACCATAACCAATCATAACAGCAGAAAATAAATTGAATAATGATACATCCTGCTTAACAGATTTTACCATTAACTTCCATCTTAACGCTCTGATAAAGTGAGAAAATAAAAATACAAGAACATAGATTATAAGCCAGAAGAGAGAAGTATTTAAAATAAGAGAGAAGGATTTCTTTAAATCGACTTTTAAAAATGCAAAATAGAGGAATAAAAACGTAAGAATAACCGGCATCAAATAACCGGTTAGTTTTTTAATGTTAATTCTATTTTTTTCAGCGGAGGTCAATAATCTTAGTTCCCTTTGGAGGATAAAAGGTAAATCGCGATTCTGAGATTTCCGGATTTTCTTTTATATCTGTAAACCGGAAACTAAACCGTAAATCGAGCAGATCTACAATTTCGAGTTTACTTATAAGGTTAAAATTATTTATCCATATTTTAATTTCTTTTACATCAAGCTGATCGTCTTTAGGCGTTAATAGAATTACCTTTTCGTTGTCATTCGATTCTTCTTTAATAAACTTAATTCTGCACAGAGCAGGATAGTCAAAAATAAATCTTTCAAGAGAAAATGAAGTTGGGTCGTCGTAAAAGGGACTAATAATTACTTTCTTATTCAATTTATCATAATTCCAAACCGATTCGCCATTAGAAACGATTGTGCTGTTTTTTTGTTCAACAATAAACTTGTTCTTGCGTTTGTAAATAAAAGTTCCGTTATCCCTACCAGTAGATTTACCTTGTTGATTAACTATTGACTGAGAAAAAGTTGCACTAAAACTGGAAATGGAATTAAACTTTGCCTGGGCTTTTTTAAGAATTTCGTTTGCACTCTGAGCATAGAGAAATTGTG
>JAGVBL010000288.1 GCA_020059785.1 Ignavibacteriales bacterium
GAATCAATTTGCTATAACTAGACTGAACTCTTTCCTTATTGACTTAAGTTAGTTGTGTCAGATTATCATTGATTAATTGTTTAGCGAAATGGTTTGGTCCATTAGAATGCCCCTTCAACCCCTCCTTTCCCTCGACTTTGTACCGTTCAATCCATCGATACAACGTTGATCTGGGGATACCACATTTGATTGCAGCCTTGTTTACAGAACCTAATTCTTCACACATCTTTATCCAAAGCTGTCTTTCCTTTATTTCTCTTTGGCTCGTACTTATCATCTCAAGTACTCTTCTGCATATGGTTGGATTATTTATACAGAATAGTACTGAATTATTGGTATAATCTAAATACTATATTTGTAGCGAATGTCTTGAAACTTCACAATATATAACACGCATATTTTATTGTGAACAATTGATAAAAAATATTTTCTTTCCTGCCCCCCAATTTTTTATTATGTTTTATTTAATCACTTAACAAAAGGGATCTAAATGGCGGCAGAAACCAATTTTCATCAAATCTATAGGCAACTTAAGAATATCATGAATAAATTTAAAAAGGGTATGCATGCAAAAGATGATGGTGCAGGTAACTACCAGCTAATCGGACCCTATTCGGAAAAACTGAAAAAAGAATTGTGGTTTGGAGCCGTTCAGATAAAAAAGAATTATGTAAGCTATCATTTAATGCCGGTTTATATGTTCCCGGACCTGGTTAAAGAAATTCCGCCGTCATTAAAAAAACGTATGCAGGGAAAATCATGCTTCAATTTCAAAGAAGTGAATAAAGAACTATTTGACCAGCTTAAAGACTTGACGGAAAAATCATACAACCTGTTCAATGAAAGATTCGATAAAATTTAGATTTATAATTGAATAGACAAGTTTAAAACCTTTCATTAACTTGCGTTCAAAATTTCCGACGCGACTTTTACAATTAATAAGTTTATAAAGGAATTAACATGAAAAAGTATTTAGTAATATTTACGTTTATTCTTTTTGTTGTTACGCTAAATGCACAGTTCGAACAGCCGAGGGTAAGTCCGCAAGCAAGCGTATCTCAAACATTTGGATATACAACGGTAACAATTAATTACAGCCGTCCAAGCGTTCACAATCGAAAAATATGGGGCGCTCTTGTTCCATACGATAAAGTATGGCGCGCCGGCGCTAACGAAGCAACTACAATTCAATTTACTACGGATGTAACAATCGGTGGTAATAAAGTTGCCGCGGGAATCTATTCCCTCTTTATGATCCCCGCCGAAGAGAAGTGGACGATTATTTTAAACACGGAATCAAAAATATGGGGATTGAGTCACAAACCGGAGAATGATTACTTAAGATTCACCGTTCAACCGGCGCAATCGCGTTATTGCGAGCAGCTTCAGTATTGCTTTACAGAAGTTACGGATGCATCATGCCTTGTTTCGATGAATTGGGAAAATCTCCAGGTCTCTTTTGTTGTTACATCGGATCTTGCTAGCCAGGCTTATTTTAAAATGAAAGAAGCCATTAATAAAAGCCCGCAAGACCCATCGGTTTATAATGCTTGTGTAAAATTTGCAGCGGAAAAGGAAGTCTTTTTGGATGAAGCACTTGAATGGGCTGATAAAGCCGTTCTGTATGGCGGCGGTTACGTGTCTTATTTTTTCAAAGCAAAAATTTTATTTGCACAAAAGAAATATGTTGATGCCCTTAGAACTATTGAAAAGTGCCGAGAAGTAGGAAGAACGGATAAAAACTGGGATTCGTTTTTCTCCCAGGTGGATTTTCTTGAAAAACAAATTAAGAGCAGTATGTGAAATTCTTTGCGGTGATTTTGTGTTATGTTAATATGATAATAACAGGTATTAAGTGAAGAAGTTTGATATCCCCGCACATTATAAGAGTTCTATTATATCGCATATTAAAGAAATGCGTAAAAAGGACGATCCGCGTAAAAAGGATTTTGCACCTACGCGTTTGGATTTCGGTCCTGTTGTATTTCTGATTGCACGCCACTTCGGGTTCTGCTACGGTGTTGAGAACGCAATTGAAATCGCCTATAAAACGATCGATGAAAATCCGGGCAAAAGAATTTTTTTGCTTAGCGAAATGATTCATAACCCGCATGTTAATGAAGATCTTAGAAGCCGCGGTATAGAATTTATAATGGATAACTACGGAAAGCAGTTTATACAATGGAACGAAATAACATCGGACGATATCGTGATAATTCCCGCATTCGGCACTACTATAGAAATTGAAAACCTTTTAAAAGAAAAAGGAATTGATACGGTTAAATACAATACTACATGCCCATTCGTAGAAAAAGTCTGGAACCGCGCCGAAGCAATCGGCAGAGAAAATTATACTATTATTATCCACGGCAAACATAAACACGAAGAAACACGCGCAACATTTTCTCACAGCACACAGAATTCTCCCTCGCTAATTGTAAGAGATATTGAAGAAACAACACTATTGTGTAAAATTATTATTGGTGATTTACCGGAAGATGAATTCTATAAATTCTTCAAAGGAAAATATTCAGAAGGATTTGATGTTAAGAAGGACTTGATGAAGGTTGGTGTTGTCAATCAGACAACAATGCTGGCAAGCGAAACCCAGGCAATTGCAGATCTTGTCCGAGAAACAATGATCAAAAAATATGGAGCAGATAACATTAAACAACATTTTGCAGATACACGCGATACTTTATGTTATGCTACTAATGATAATCAATCCGCAACAACAGGATTAGTGCAAGAGAATGCCGACTTAGCTATAGTTGTAGGCGGATATAACAGCTCCAATACATCGCATCTGGTTGAATTGCTCGAAGAGAAATTCCCGACCTACTTTATTTCTGAAGCCGAAAAAATTGTATCTAACAGAACAATAAATCATTTTGATTTACACACGCATTCAGAAAAAGCAACCAGAAATTATTTGCCCGACAAAAGACCCGTAACAATTGCAATAACAAGCGGCGCATCGTGTCCCGATTCAATTGTTGATGATGTGATTAACAAGCTGATTGGTTTCTTTGATGGTGCTGCTGACACAGAAAAAGTCTTAAATTCTCTTTAATCTTTTATCTGTGCCAATCCGCTAAATCCGTGTCATCCGCGCTCTATTTATACCAGATCGGCAATTGACGAATAATCCGGATCGAACAATCGTCTGTATGTTCTCATCGCATAGTTATCGGTCATGCCGGAAATTTGATCGCACACAAGGCGTGCACGTAACAATCTGTTTTTTTCTGCCCGTATAATTTTATCTGTAAAATCCGGCAGCAATTTCATCTTGCCGTTCGTTGTTACATAGTTTTCTTCAAACAACCGGAACATCTTATCAATCATATATTTCCCTTTATACTCCATCTGATGAAGCTGCGGCGAACGGAAAACAAGTTCAACAGAAATTCTCTTGTATAATTCCGCTTTCTCAAGAATGCTTTCTCTATTTTAAGTCCCAGTTTATAACGATTCGTCAATTTATCTAAAAATGTTTTTCTCTTTATTAAACCGCAAGCCCGCACAAAGTCGCCAATCTGCATTCCGAATTTCGGTTTGAATTTACCGGACGTCATCCACTCAATCATTTCATCAACTATCTTATGCTGAAAATCGGAGAGAGAATTTTCTTTCTGCCACTGAACAAGTTTGGCAATAGTAATAAACCCGCCGGAAATGCTATCAACAAGATCATTCACCGCATATGCGGTATCGTCTGCCCAATCCATAATCTGGCACTCAATGCTTCTAAATCTGTTTAGCTTGTTAGAAGAGTTAAAATGATCTCTGTAATTCTTCTTTCCGAAAACAAACTCGATATATTTACTCTGGTCGTTGTAGATAAAGTGGTTTTCCGGGTTTCTGAAATTCTTGAAGAGAGCTTTATACTTAAGAATACCATCGAGAAAAGCGCGTGTAGGATTCATGCCCCTTCTTTTATCATCGCCGCGGTAAAAAATTTCGGTAATCAATCTTAGTGTTTGAGCATTTCCTTCAAATCCTCCGTAAGGC
>JAGVBL010000375.1 GCA_020059785.1 Ignavibacteriales bacterium
ATTATTGAAAACACCGGTAATTGGAGTTGGATCTACAAAGTATCCGGAAGTTTCTGCATCGGTAAGTTTTAAGTATGCGGGTTCTAATGAACTGTAAAAATTAAAGTCACCTACAATAATGTAATAAGCATTATCAGAAAGCGTCGACGTTCTTCCTCTTAAAGTTGTTACCTCCTTTAATCTTCTTTGTTCGTTTGCCGAACCCGTGCTCGATTTTAAATGAGCCGAATAAATAATAATTGTGTCTTTAGAAAATTTATGAACGAGTTTAAATTCCGAAATATCTCTTTCGGTTTGACCCGGAGCTGCCTGAATTATAATTGGTGTGTTCGATATAAATATGAAGAGAGAATCTTTATAAAAAAGAGCGTTATTAGTTTCATTAACCGCCTGGTTTGGGATAAACATTCCGGATTTATATTTGTTGTTTAAAACGCGGTTCAAAAATTGTGATACCGAATTAGCGGTTTTAATTTCCTGTATAACAAGAATATCCGGCTTTACCGCATCAACAATTTTTTTGTAATAAATATTTCTGGAATCGGTTTCATAATCGGTATAATTCAAAATATTGTAAGTCATTATTCTGGCATTGTTCTGGGCAAAAACAGAAACAGATATTACTAACAGAACTATTGAAGCGAATATTTTTTTCACTTAACAACCCTTAATTTTATTATGTACAAAAATAAAAAAAATCGTTATTCTTGACCGCCGTTCCATTTAATGTGAAAACTTTCTTTTTTATATGTAATTTTAATCAAAACAAGAAATTAATTATGCACAAAGTCCTTATTAATTGTTTGTTGATATTCTGGCTGCTCACCGGTTGCGGCAATGATTTCCCGGTTATAGAAGATCTTGGCAGTTCAAATTATCAGCTTACTAATCAGATTGAAAAGGAAGTTCAATTTCCCGATTTTGTAAAAGGCAAAACGGTAATAGCCGGCTACATATTTACTAATTGTCCTGATATATGTCCTCTTACAACAAATAATATGCGTTTAATTCAGGAACGTTTGAAAAAGGAAAATGTAAAGAATGTTCAATTTGTTTCGATAAGTTTCGATCCGGAAAATGATACACCGGAAGTTCTAAAAAAATTTGCAGAGGTACGAAATCTCGATTTAAGCAACTGGACATTTTTAACGGGCGATAAACCTGTTGTTGATAAACTGATGAAACACGTTGGCGTTGTTGCCGTTCCCGGCGATTCAACAGTATTTCCATCGGGCAAAGTAACATACTATTATATTCATACAGATCGTATTCAACTTATTGATGGTGAAGGGAGAATCAGAAAAAATTATCCGGGCAGCTCAATAAATGTTGATGAAATAATTGAAGATATTAAATCACTCTGAAAATGAAAGGAAATAAAATGAAAATCAGAACTGTCCTTTATTTATTGCTTTTTATTTCGGGAATAATTGTTGCACAGCAGAATAAAAATCAAAGTTCTAAAATCGAAATAAAAGAGGCGTGGATTCGTGTTGCTGCACAGGGTGCTAATACTGCTCTCTTCTTCGAAGTAGTTAATAATTCTGATAAACCCGATACTCTGCTTGCAGCCGAATCGGAATTAGCAGAAGTGGTAGAAGTTCACGAAACATTTAAGCGTGAAAACGATATGATGGGAATGCGCAAAGTAAATTTTGTTGTTATTCCACCCAGGAGCACTGTTAAATTCAAACCTCGCGATCTCCACGTTATGCTTATTAAACTCAAATCCGATTTGAAAGTTGGTGAAAAGAGCGAAGCAACATTAGTCTTTAAGAATGCCGGCAAACTAAAAGCCGGAGCTGTTGTCCGCGACATGCAGATGATGATGAACAAGTGATAATTTATTTTAAGGAGTTTATTTGAAAGCGCTGACTTATCTTTACACAACAATATTAATAAGCTTGTTATTTATTGTGGTAAACATATCCGCACAAATAAAACCGGACCCCTCAAAAAATCTTCCGGATAATATTAACGGGTGGTCAATTAATGAAGCCGACCGTCACTTCGATAACGAAACACTATATGATTACATAGACGGTTCTGCAGAAATGTTCTTGAGTTTTGGTTTTTCAAAAGTGTTTAACCGGATTTATTCCCGCGCTAATCAGCCGGATATTATAGTGGATATCTTCTACATGAATTCATCTTACGATGCATTCGGTGTATTTACTCACTCTGTCGGTAAACTCGAACATGAGTTCGGGCAGCAGTCCCAAAAAACAGATGGCGCAATAATATTCTGGAAAAGCAATTATTACGTTTCAATTCTTTGTCATCCCGAAACACCGGAATCTAAAGAAGCTATATCAAAACTTGCCGGAGCTGTAGATAAATCAATAAACGAAGCGGGACATTTACCCGAAATTATTAAATACCTTCCTAAAGAGAATCTTGTTGAAGAAAGCGTTCGTTACTTCCGTCATTATAACTGGCAGAACTCTCACACATTTATATCCAACGATAATATTTTTAATATCGATCAAAACACCCATGGAATTTTGGCGCGGTACAAAGAGAAAAACGAGAATGCAATTTTTCTCATAATTATGTATCCCAATAATATTTTAGCGGAATCCGCACTTAAAAATTTTACGGATAATTATAAACCGGAAATAATTCCGGAACAAACAATAAAACTGAAAAACGGTTTGTGGTTCCGAATCCAAAATAAAAATAATTTTATTGTGGGAATATTCGATTCATCATCTAAGGAATTTGCAGATAATATATTGTATCGTGCTGAATCAATCATAAATAAATAGATTGATCAAGAGAGAGGTAAGAATGTCACCCAAAAGTTTAACAAGACGTGAATTTATTAAAACAGGAACCCTGGCAGCCGCTGCCGGAACATTTATTCTGAATAATCCTCAATCTCTGTTTGCAACGGAAGAAAAATCCCGCGTTGTATTAATAAGGAACAAAAATGTAATCACCAAAGACGGAAAATTGAATCCCGAAGTTATTCAGGATATGCTTGATGAATCAGTAAGAGTTCTTTTTAATACTAAGGAAACAAGTAAGGCGTGGAAAAAGATAATTAAGCCGGATGATATTGTAGGAATAAAAACTAATGTATGGAATTACCTAAGGACACCGCCCGAACTTGAAAACGCTATTAAGAAACGCGTAATGGAATGCGGCGTTTCAGAAGAAAATATTTCTATTAAAGACCGGGGTGTTCTTCGGGATCCGGTATTTCAGAAAGCAACCGCACTTATTAATTCCCGCCCTATGAGAACTCATTACTGGTCCGGCGTGGGAAGTTTAATTAAAAACCATATTATGTTTGTTGAAAAACCGTCTGATTGGCATGGCGATTCTTGTGCCGACCTTGCTGCTATCTGGAAACTTCCTGTAGTTGCATACAAAACACGTTTAAATGTTCTGGTTATGTTAACTCCTCAATTTCATAACATCGGTCCGCATGGTTTTAGTCCCGAATATGTCTGGAAATATTACGGTTTAATAACTGGTATTGATCCTGTTGCTTGCGATGCTGTTGGGCTAAAAATTATTGAAGCAAAAAGAAAAGAATTTTTTGGTGAGGATAAACCTTTAAATCCACCGGCAAAACATATTGAACTTGCCGATACAAGACATCACCTTGGCAACGCCGATATGAAGAAGATAGATCTGATAAAAATCGGTTTTAAAGAAGGAATATTTATATGATTTAGCAGAGCCGGCGGATAGATTGCCGCCGGTTCTATTTAATTTATCTGCAATAATTATTTTGTTACTTCTCTAATCCATTCGCTAATTATTTTAAGAGCATCTGGCGAAAAAGTTTCTTCAATTTCACCGTATTCGTTTGGCGAGCCGGTCTTACAATTCTGGAATAAATGATTTAATCCCGGCAGTTCAACGGTTTTGAAATTTTTATTACCGGCAATTTTTAATGCTTCTTCTATCCCGCTTAAATTTTCTTTGGGAGGTACCTGTAAATCTTTTTCCCCATTAAGTGCGAGAACCGGAATCTGAATATTTTCTAAATATTCTTTCGGATCGAACTTAAGAAAAAATCTGAACCAGGGGCTTAGAATAGTTTTTACAGATTGTTCAAAATTACCGCGGCTGTATTCGGGTTGTTTTTTCTCTTCTTCAGTTAGATTTGCAATTTGATCTTCAAATAATTTTTCAAGCTCTTTAAATGCAGGCGCACTATCAGGCTGCTCAACAACAATTTTATATGCCGCTTTATTTGTTTTAACACTTTCTTCAACTTTTTCGGGAGGCGTTCCATTTGCTTTTAATATTAGCTCTGTTTGCAATGCAAGCAAGTCGCTTCCTTGCATGCCGGGTCCGGCAAGTAAAACAATAAATGCAACATCATCGGAAGAAGATACTGCCATCGGTGCAATCATTCCGCCTTCGCTATGACCCATAATTCCGATTTTGGATGGATCAACTTCGTTGCGTGTTTTGAGAAATTCTACAGCGGCTAAAGCATCGGTTACAAAATCAACAGACGTGGCGGCAGCAAAATTTCCGGTTGATTTACCAACCCCCCGGTCATCGAATCGTAATACGGCAATACCATTTTTTGTAAGATAATCTGCAATTACTAAAAATGGCTTGTGCTTAAAAATTGTCTCATCACGGTCCTGTGCCCCCGAACCCGTAACAAGTACAACTGCAGGAAATTTTTTATTCTCTTTAGGATAAGTGAAAGAGCCCGCTAATTTTATATTTGCACTTTTGTTTTCGAATACAACCTCTTCATCGTTGTATGGAAACGGGGGTTTGGGTGTTTGAGGTCTTTTAATCTCCGTTAGCTTTTCAACTTTTTTTAGCTTGAGAGGAAGAGTTAGTGTTGCTTGTTTAAATATTCCTACAATAACCATGCTGTCATTCTCAATCTTACCGGCATATTTAGCCATTATTGATGAGACTTCGAATTTTAAACTATCCTTTGTAACAGATATCGAACTCACCGGAATATTTTCTACGCTTTGATCTGGGCTGTCGAGCTTTGCAGAAATTGAACCATTATCGTCAGTTGTTACTTTCAGCACCAGACGAAGAGTAATTCCGCTAATGTTTAGTTTTCCTTCCCACAGATCGGTTTTCTGTTTTACGACGTTCTGGGGAAATATTGTGGATGTTAATGAAATCAACAGCAGGTTAATAATAATAAATCGTTTCATCATAATCCCCTTTAGTTATTATCAGGATTTGATTCCTGATTTTGATTCTGTTGGTTATGGGGGGACTTATTAATCCTACCGGCTTTTCTCAAAGCATCTTTTAGCAGGAACTCGATCTGTGCGTTGATGCTTCTAAAATCATCTGCCGCCCATTTTTCAAGAGCAGCATATAAAGCGTCATCAATTCTTAACAGAAATTTTTTCTTTTCAGCCATAACCATTCTTTAAGTTTTCTACGAAGAACGCCGTCTTCTTTGTTGTGTAAGATGCCAGGCTAATAAAATTGACCATGGATATTTATCAAGAAGTTCGGACCTCTGCTGGATATCGAATTCGGTTTTATCTTTGAATGAACATTTATCTTTTATTAGTACAAGACGCTCGCCAGAAATTGTCTGTACCTCATAATCCCCTTTGAAAATTCTGAAAACGAGTTTCAACTTCTGACCGTGTGGTAGATCTATAATTCCTTCCAATTTAAATCCAGTCCTTGAATAAGATGCAAATGGAAGCTGCTTTCCCGATTCTTTTATTTCGACAAGACATTTCCATATGCTCGGTTTATATATTTCCCATTTATTCTTGTTCCATTCAACTTCGAAATCCGAACTATACCATTTAAGATGATGGATCTTCGCGATGAGAGCGTCTCCGCATTTCAATTCATAATCTCTTTTAAGAAACTTTAACTGAATCAGTTGTAGAGTCTGCCCCAGGTAATCAGATAATACTTTTTCGTTTTCCATTATTTCTTAGATCTATTGATAGAGAGTTCCGGTGTTAATTACCGGCTGCGCCTAAGTTTCCGATACCAGAGCCACCATTAAATTATTTACCATTGTTGCTTTTTTGTCTTCGTCAAGATCTACTATGTGCTGCTCGCTTAATGCTTTAAGAGCCATTTCAACCATTCCTACAGCACCCTCTACTATTTTAGTTCTTGCGGCAACAACTGCTTGAGCTTGCTGGCGTCTTAACATTGCTTGTGCAATTTCCGGTGCGTATGCCAAATGGCTTATCCTCGATTCAATAATTTCCAAACCCGCTATTTGTAATCTGGTTTGAACTTGCTTTTTTAACTCTTCGGAAATTTCCTGTGTGTTTCCTCTTAAAGAATGTTTTTCATCTTCAGAGGCATCATAAGCGTAATCGGACGCAAGTGCTCTAATAGCAGTTTCGCTTTGAATCGCAACGAACTGTTCATAATTCTGAACATCGAAAAGTGCGCGCGCAGAATCGATAACACGCCAAACTATTACCGCCGCAATTTCAATCGGATTTCCGTGAAGATCATTCACTTTAATTTTTTCACTGTTAAAGTTGTGAATACGGAGAGAAACCTTTTTCTTTTCTGTAAACGGATTAACCCACCAGAATCCCGAATCCCGGATTGTTCCGATATACTTTCCGAAAAGTATTAATACGCGCGAGTCATTTGGTTGAATAATTGTGAATCCTCCGAGTGAAATGAAAAGGAGGATTAACAAAGGAATAAAGATCCATAATATGGATGCGTTTTCGGTTTCAATTCCTTGAACAAGTAGATATGCTTCAAAGACAATAAGTGCAAACACTAAAAATAAGATTAAGAAACCGTTCAGTTTTTTTCCTGTTTTTTCTACTATTGTTTCCATTTTTGCTACCCCATTTGTTTTGCTATCGGAATGATATCATAATGATAGCTCATTGTCAAGAGAAATCTTCGAAAATTATTAAATAAGTTGATTTGTACTTCGCCCGGGATTTTGAAGGTGGAACAAAGGTTATTCTGGTACTCCGTGCTTTATCTGGTTCATAAAGATTTCTTTTAATAAAATATCGGTAGTAAAAATTCAATTGACTTTTATTGTAAATTGTGTAGCTTAGAATTGAAAATAATACGGAGTATTGTACGAACCTCCGGAAATTAAATATAACCGAACTACTTCTCGTCATTTCTCCACTACGTTTGCTGCAAATAACCTACATTGATCTGTTCCCCCAAAAGTAGACGATAAAGAAAGCTAGAATTATTAAATTAAGTCTATGGAGTAGGAGGATAAAATGGAATCAGGTGTACAAAGAAAAGTATACGATAAAGAATTCAAACGAGAAACAGTTCGTTTGATAATACA
>JAGVBL010000173.1 GCA_020059785.1 Ignavibacteriales bacterium
CCAATAACCTTCTTAAGTCGCCGTCGGTAATTATTCCAGATAATTTACCGCTTTCGTCAACCACACACGTCATACCAAGTCTTTTAGACGTGATTACAAAGATCGTATCTTTAATAGAAGTCTTCTCTTTAACAACCGGTACATCATCACCCAAAATCATTATTTCCGAGATTTTAAGCGAGAGTCTTTTACCCAGACTTCCACCCGGATGAAGCATACCAAAATCCTCTTTTGAAAATCCCTTAAGCTCAAGCAGAGTTATAGCTAATGCATCGCCCATTACTAATGCGGCGGTTGTAGAAGCGGTTGGTGCAAGATCGTATGGACATGCTTCTTCTTTAACTCCAACATTCAGAACTATATCACATTCCTTCGCCAAACGCGAATCAATTTCTCCGAGCATTCCAATCAATATTACGTTTATCCGCTTAAGCATAGGTATTAGTTGGGTAAGTTCTTCGGTATGTCCGCTTTTCGAAATTAGAATTACGATATCATCTTTCCGAACCATACCAAGATCGCCATGCAATGCATCTGTTGGATGTAAAAATATTGATGCTGTGCCGGTTGAATTCATGGTAGCAACTATTTTTCTGGCAATAATACCCGATTTGCCAACACCGGTAAATACAATACGTCCTTTCGAATTGAGAATTACATTAATCGCTTTTACAAATTCATTATCTATACTGTTAATAAGGTTTAATACTGCATTCCCTTCAATGCTTATTATCTCTTTACCTTTTGATAAAATTTTTTCTTCCGACACGTTTCCTCTAAATTTTATTTTCAATTACGGACATTCTTTACTAAAACTAATATTTCATTAAGAATAGAATTTATATTAGTGCCCATAAAAACATATTTAGCTGATCTTTTAACTTCTCTTTTAGCCCATGATGGCGCTGCAGATAATCCGACTTTAGCTAATAAAGGCAAATCAAGTACTTCATCACCAGCATAGAATACATTTTTATAGCTAATTGAAATCCGGCTGAGTAACTTATCGACAGCCTTAACTTTTTCGAGCGTTGACGATATTAAAAAAATATTTTCAATTTTGTCAAGCTCGGTAATCAATTCATCCTGATTACGAGCTGTTACTATACCGAACATTAAACCCGACGAGGTTAATTCCTTAGAAAATTTATTAATCTCTTGAATAATCTCTTCAACTTGTGGAACAGTTAAATTATTGTTATGAACAAGAACACCATCCAGATCGAATAAAAAAAGTTTAATTTCCTTAAGAATTACAGTAAGATCGTTTTTCATTTCTTTACAATTGAATCTATTTCTTTGATAGTAATCAGCAAATCTTTTAGTGATGATAACGGGAGTTGACTTGCAGCATCACTCAAAGCTTTTTCGGGGTCGGGATGTACTTCTAAAAATAATCCATCTATTCCAACTGCTGCTGCAGCTTTTGCTATAGTCGGAATGAACTTTCGGTCTCCACCGCTTACACCGCTCTGACTAGGAATTTGAACGGAATGAGTTGCATCGATAATAACCGGATAGCCGGTTTCCTTCATTATTTCCAGTCCTCGCATATCAACTACAAGATTATGATATCCAAAAGTAGTTCCACGCTCTGTAAGAAGAATTTTTTTATTCCCGGTTGATTCAATCTTTTCTACAACATGTTTCATATCCTCTGGTGCCAGGAACTGTCCTTTCTTAATATTTACAACTTTGCCTGTTTTTCCCGCAGCAATTAAAAGTTCGGTCTGTCTGCACAGGAAAGCCGGTATTTGAAGTATATCGGCAATTTCGGAAGCGGATTTAATTTCTTCTTCTGTATGAACATCAGTAAGAATTTGCAAACTTAGTTGCTCTTTAACTTTATTAAGAATTTGAATAGCATCATTCATTTGAAGACCTGAGAATGAATTGATGCTTGTTCTGTTAGCTTTCTTATAGCTCGATTTGAAAATAAACGGGATTCTCAATTCATCTGTAATCTTTTTAATCTGCTCTGCTGTAGAAAATGTGATTTTTTCGTTTTCAACCACACAAGGACCCGCAATTAAAATGAACGGAAGTCCGTTACCGATTTTTATTTTTCCTACTTCAACCATAGTTAGTACCTAATTAAATAAACTTTCCTGGTCTTTAACTTTACCACGCTTTTTATTAAATCTTGAATATGCAAGATCGGTTGCTTCTCTTCCCCGTGGTGTTCTTTGAATAAATCCCTGTTGAATTAAAAACGGTTCGTAAACTTCTTCAATAGTACCGGCGTCTTCATTTACGGCAACAGATAAAGTATTAAGACCAACAGGACCCCCGGCAAACTTTTCAATAATAGTAAGTATAATTTCTTTATCCATTTCATCCAGACCAAATTCATCAACCTCGAGAGCAGTAAGTGCCTTTTTGGTAATTGCCGAATCGATAGTGGATTTATTCTCGTAGTCTGCAAAGTCGCGAGTTCTTCTAAGTAGTCTGTTAGCAATCCTCGGGGTTCCTCTCGAACGTTTTGCTAATTCAATGGAAGCGTCTTCGTTAATTTTTATATCGAGTAATTTAGCAGATCTATCAATTATTTTTTTTATCAGTTCGGATTCATAATAATCGAGACGGGATTTAATACCAAAGCGGTCTCTTAGTGGTGCAGTTAATAAACCGGCACGCGTTGTGGCACCAATCAATGTATACTTGGGAAGTTTAATTTGAACCGTTCTTGCATTTGGTCCGCTATCTATCATAATATCAAGTTTGTAGTCTTCCATTGCAGAATAAAGATACTCTTCAACAACAGGACTTAAGCGGTGTATTTCATCAATAAATAGTACTGATTTTTCTTCAAGGTTAGTTAGGATACCGGCTAAATCACCCGGCTTTTCTAATACAGGTCCAGATGAAACTTTAATTTTTACACCAAGTTCATTTGCAATAATATGTGCAAGAGTGGTTTTGCCAAGTCCGGGAGGCCCGGTTAGTAAAACATGATCTAGACTATCTTTTCTTTTCTTTGCAGCCCCAATAAAAACTTTCAGATTATCTGTAATTTTGGATTGACCTGTGAATTCTGAAAATGTATTTGGACGGATTGATTGCTCAATCTTCTTTTCTTCTTCTGCAGCAACAGGGTCTAAATTATCCGATCTTTTTTTCAAATTTTTCCTTACTAAATTTCTGAAGTTGCAAATTTATTTTTTCTTATCAGCTTGTATCTCTCTAATCCCATCACCATTAATGCCATTAATATAACCATAATAATTGCAGATATAAGTGAACTGTAGACATCCATTCTTCTTGAAAAAATGTAACTAAGTCCGGGGAGCCAGGCACTTCCATATAAAATTACAACATGAACAGCATAAACAAGAAGTGTATGTCTTCCTACCTGTTTAACAAATTCCGGAATTGATTTTAATTTCAATGCAACATAGGACATAAAGCTGTTTAATAAAATAACCCATCCTAATCTCATTGTAATAACATAAAGGTTATCTGTCCAGAACTCTTCCCCATTGTATAATAAATATTCAAGAAATTCCACAATACGGGAAATAGCAAGAAACGCCAAACCAATAATAAGTAAACGTTTAGAGAATTTAACAGTAGTAAATGAAATTGGATTATTAGCAAGATAGCTTCCTAAAAAAGCTCCGCAAAGAACATACCCTGCCCATGGAAATAATGGGAAATATGATCCCGTTCCATGATACAAGTAAGCTGCAAAAGGAATGGGCATGTAGTTTGCCCAATTAATTTTTTCCGTAATCGAAAATAGTCCGAAGAAAAATAATGCACCTAAAGCAAATATCAACTGGTTACTTATTTTCAGTTTTTCAGATAGAAATGAAAGTATTAAAATGAATAACAAACCAAAACCGATTAAATGTAATGCGTCGACTGTAAAAAATCCCATCCACTGATCCTGTCTCACCACACTAAAATCAAAAACAGTATAAGTAGGATATCTAAGTAAATATCCAATAAGAATTAGAATAATAAATCTCTTAAATCCTTTACTTACTCTTGGATTTTTGAAGAATGGTTCATTGTGCGATTTAAGCAGAAAAGTAAAAACAACACCGGATGTAAACATAAAAATTGGTGCTGTAAAACCTCTAATGGTATACCAGATACCGAAAATGGAAGAATCTAAAGTGCGGTATTCATCTGCAAGAAAAGTATCAATAGTATGCCCTTGAACCATCATAAGAACGGCAAGTGCTCGCATCATATCAAGAAATATGATTCTGATACGGTTTTTATACGACATTAAAAATCCATTTAAGATAATTCAAAAATAAAGAAAGAATCGGTTTATTAAAACAATAATGATAATTAACAAAAAAACCCCCTGATGGGGGTCTTTTTCCATTTTAATGTAGTGTTTATTTCTTGGGGTGATTTGCTACCCAGTCCTTTATGAATTTAACAATATCTGTTGTTGATGTACCGGGAGTAAAAAGTTCTCCAACGCCCAATTCTTTTAATTTGTTAAGATCGTCTTCTGGAATTATTCCACCGCCGAAAAGTAAAATGTCGTCAACCTTCTTATCTTTCATTAAATTAAGAATCCGAGGAAAGATTGTCATATGTGCACCTGATAAAATACTAATTCCAATAGCATCAACATCCTCTTGAATTGCAGCTTCAACAATCATTTCCGGGGTTTGACGCAATCCGGTGTAGATTACTTCCATTCCGGCATCTCTTAAAGCAGCTGCAACAACCTTTGCACCTCTATCATGCCCATCTAACCCGGCTTTTGCTACTAATACCCTAATTTTATGTTCCATTTTCTTCCCGTTAATTCTAAAAAAATTTTCTTGGCAGTTCAAAAATAATATCAGTTTAGCCCAAATACAATTGATGTTGAATGCAAGATACCGGATATATGATTCTGGAAATTAAATAATGAGCGGGATAGAAAATTCTATCTGCGGGACTTATCAGATGATTTCATCACCTTTTCATAGTATTTGCGCGCTATTTCAAGATCGGCGGGTGTGTCAACCGATAAACTTTCAATTTCGGTAACAACTATTTTCATCTTAAAACCATATTCAAGAAATCTAAGCTGTTCTAATTTTTCAACCTGCTCCAGATCAGTCGGTTTGGATGCGGTAAATTTTAGAAGGGCATCTTTTCGATAAACATAGAGACCAATATGTTTATACATCTCGGCATTTTCAATCCTTTGAAGATTAGTTCTTGCATCGCGTGCAAATGGAATTGGTGAACGCGAGAAGTACAATGCAAAATTATTGTAATCGAATACAACTTTAACGACCGACGGAGATTTCATTTCTTCAACACTTTTAATTCTTTTAGCAAGAGTAGAGACACTTACTTTTTTATCAAACAGAAGCGGTTCAATAGCTTCGTCAATCATTTTACCTTTTATAAAAGGTTCATCTCCCTGAATATTAACGATTATTGAAGCATCAGGAATTTTTTCTGCAACAATAGCAATCCGGTCAGATCCGGTAGCAAC
>JAGVBL010000270.1 GCA_020059785.1 Ignavibacteriales bacterium
AATGAAGTAAAGAGAGCCGGAGAATACACAGTCAGTTTTGATGGAAGTAAATTATCTTCCGGTGTATACATATACAAATTGGTAGGCAACAACGTAAACCTAAGCAAGAAGATGATATTGATGAAGTAATAAAATTATGTAGTGGTCGGGCATGCTCGACCCAACAAGGATAAAAAGAAGCTCCGGCTAATACGTCGGAGCTTTTTATTCGGCGAAGAAGAAACGCCCCACTGTAATTTAAATTGGCTCATTTCAATAAGTAAAATCATTTTGAAACAAACCGCCGTTAAACAGTCCGCTAAAATCAGCTAAAAAAGACTTTTGTTTAAGGCACACATATTGAAAAGTTATAGACAAATAAGCACTCTCTTTGGAAAGCAATACCCCTCAAAAAAAGCTTTCTGGATGGCGGCGGTTATTTTGGTGAACAACACTCGGCTGGGTTGTTTGCTGAGATTTCCGCCCTACTCTTTTAAACAGACCTTTTATTTAATAAACAAACCCAGCCAATCCAAAAAAATTGGTTCTTACCCATAATTTGTTTAATTTTGCGCACTTTCAAATGGAATAAAGGATAAATATGAAACGCACATTTCAGCCAAGTAAAACCAAAAGAAAGAATAAACACGGTTTTCGCGAAAGAATGGCAACAAAGAATGGTCGCAAAGTACTTGCACGCAGAAGAGCAAAAGGAAGAAAGAAGCTAACCGTTAGCGACGAAAAATAATTTGTCTTCGTTATTAAGTTATATTGTACTTTCGGATAAAATGTTGTTTGTTAAAACCTCGCATTTAATAGCGAGGAGGATTAATTGAAACAGTTTGGTCTTTCTTCATTAGAAAGAATCAAAAGTAAAAAAGAATTCGAATTAGTTTTTACAAGGGGAGAAGTTTTTTTTTCCTCTTCGAATCGATTAAAAGCCACTTTTTTTATTGAAACAAATCCGGATAAAATCGGGGTTAAGGTGGCATTTGCTGTTTCGAGAAAATCCGGTAATGCTGTCTGGAGAAACAGGGTAAAGAGACTTTTAAGGGAGTTGTACCGTCTTAATAAAAGCCAGATAAAAAAAGTCTGTTGGCAAAAGAGCTTGAAAGTATTTATAGTTTTTTCTCCGGGTAATTTTAATCAAATGAATAATAAAAAAATTTATCTGAAAGATATTGAAGACGATGTTGTAGATCTATTGAATCAGATAAGATCAAAATTATAAGATGCGATCAATTTTTATTTACTTAATAAAATTATATCAGAAATTAATTTCGCCGATGTTTCCCCCGTCATGCCGATTTTATCCAACCTGTTCGGAATAAGCGGTTCAGTCTTTCGAAAAATATGGAGTGGTTAAAGGAGGAGTTAAATCTGTCTGGCGAATTTTAAAATGTAATCCCTTCAATAAAGGGGGCTACGATCCAGTTGAATGATTTATAGGAATTTTAATGGATAGAAATACCACACTTGCCTTCATTCTAATAGGAGTTATTCTAGTTGTATGGCTCTACATGAATTCGCCAACTCCGCCCCCTCAACAAACAAAAAAAGCAGATTCAACATTAGTTAAAAAAGATACGGTTGCAGCAAAACCGGCTCAAGAAATTACTAAAAAAGATATTGAACGGGTTGAGTCGGCTCCGTTTGGAGAGCTTCCGGAACAAAACGAAAAAATAGTAACGATTGAAACCGACCTTGTTAAACTTGAGATGACAAGCAAGGGCGCAAGAATTAGAAAATATTATCTTAAGAAGTACGGCACCTGGTACCGGTATGATATTCAGGACACTTCCAATTTTTATGACCGTCACGTTCAATTAGTTAATCCCGGTAAGGGCGGCGACTTTAATATTATTTTTGTAACAAAGGAAGGCAAGCTTGTTAATACTTCTGCACTCGATTTTAATTCCAATCTAAAAAACCATTACTACAAAATATCCGGTACAGATTCATTACAATGTGTTTATGAATTTAAAACCCCCGACAATAGATTTATCCGCAAGAACTTTGTCTTTTATGCTAACGATTATGCCACCAGGGTAGATGTTGAACTTGAAAACATGAATGATATTATAAGCAGTTTCAGGTACGATGTTGTCTGGTCGAATGGTATTAATTTCACAGAAAAAAATTCGGTTGACGAAGCTAATTTTTCTAATGCAAGCTTATATGCCGGCGACGAACAGGTAATAATAGACGCTGGACATAGCGGTGAAAAAGTTACTAAAGACATAAATGGAAAAGTAGACTGGGTTGCTGTTAGAAATAAATATTTTGTTGTGGCTATTGCACCCGAGCAGCCAAGTAACGAAGGCGGAGCTTATTTTGAAGGTGTTGGACAGCAAAATAAACTTGGCGTAAGGGAAACTTACAGCGCAAGTATAAAAATACCTTTCAAAAACGAGAAGCTTCAAAAGGACTCTTTTAAGCTATACATCGGACCGATTGATTACGATATACTTAAGAAATACGGAAACAACTTTCAGGCAATTGTAGATTTCGGAAGTTTCTTCGGTCTGCGGTTTGTGATAAGACCTATTTCCGAATATGTTTTGTTACCGCTACTTCAATTTCTGCACAGTTTTATTCCTAACTACGGACTTGTTATAATTATTTTTTCAATCCTAATAAAGATTGCTCTTCATCCATTAACAAAACAAAGTTTAAAATCGATGAAGAAGATGCAGCTTCTTCAACCAAAGATTAATGAGCTTAAGGAGAAGCATAAAGACGATCCTCAAAAAGTTCAGAAAGAAACTATGAAGCTTTATTCTACTTATGGAATAAATCCGATGGGCGGATGTTTGCCGATGCTTCTTCAGATGCCAATATTGATTGCATTGTGGAGCTTGTTTAATGTTGCAATTGATATACGCCAGCAGCCGTTTATGTTGTGGATTAATAATCTTTCTGCGCCCGATATAATTTACAGACTACCATTCAAAATTCCATTATTCGGAATCGATGTGGTAAGCGGACTTGCACTGCTTCTTGGAATTACAATGTTCATTCAGCAGAAAATGAGTGTTAAAGACCCATCTCAAAAAATGCTCGTTTATTTAATGCCCGTTATGTTTACTGCTTTATTTATGACTTTCCCTTCCGGGCTAAACCTTTATTATTTCATGTTCAACCTGCTGTCAATCGGTCAGCAATATTATGTTAATCATAAAAAGGGTGATGGCGAGCTTGTTCCGGTTGAAAATCCAAAACAGAAAAAAGGATTTATGGCTAGAATGATGGAAGCCGCAGAAAAACAAGCACATGAACAGAGAAAATCCTCACAAAAGAAAAGATAAATTTCAGCTTCCATCAACACATCCCGTTTTAGATGGAAGCAATTTATTTATAGACAACTATAATGTTTAGACCGGGCAAAATATCAGCCGCAATTTTATTGACTGCTTCGTTTCTTTTTGGACAGAGCAAAGACACGCTTAAATTACATTTAGAAACAAAACGTCTTCCTTTCGATTTAACGATACAGGTTCCGGTAAATCTTCCAAGAGTAGGTCTTGCTTTAAGCGGCGGCGGCGCAAGAGCATTATCGCAGATCGGAATTTTACGCGCTCTGGAAGAAGAACAAATTCCAATTGATATGATTGTTGGAACAAGCATGGGGAGTATTGTCGGCGGATTATTTTCTTCCGGATATTCTCTCGATGAGCTTGACTCGATTGCAATGAAGACAAAATGGAACGAATTATTTACTGTTGAGCAGTCGAACAGGAATGAACTTTTTGTTGATCAAAAAATTACAGAAGATAAAGCTATTTTTTCTCTCCGAATAGATGGATTTACACCCGTTCTTCCAAAATCACTAAGCTCGGGTGAACGCGGTGCAAATTTTCTGAACTTACTTGCGCTTAATGCACCAATTAAAGCTGAAGATTATAACAATCTTAGATTCAGATACAGAGCTATTGCCACGGACCTTGTTTATGGAAAGAAATATATTTTCGATCAGGGTCCTTTGGGAACCGCTATGCAAGCAAGTTCTTCTGTAACCCTTCTTCTTCCGCCGGTTATTAAAGATACATTAACACTTGTTGATGGAGGACTGGTTGCAAATATTCCTGTTAAAGAGACAAGAAAACTTGGCGCCGATATTGTAATAGCTGCAAATGCTGTTAGTCCCCTTTATGAAGAAAGCGAGTTGAAATATCCTTGGGTAATAGCCGATCAGCTTGTTAGTATTCCTATGCAAATACTTAATGAACAACAACTTGAAGAAGCTGATTTTGTTATTCAACCGGAATTGGGAAATCATAAAAACTCAGATTTCTTTTTCATCGACTCCCTTATGAATAAGGGTTACCAGAGCGCAAAAAAAACTGTTACGTCAATAAAGGGAGAAATTGAGAATCAGTTTAAAAGCAATCTTACTATAAAAGAAAAAAAATATTATAATATATTTATTAAAGAGGTTCCTCTTGAAATCCGTAATTATTTTTTCCCGGATAAAGTTAGAATTGATTCTCTTTCAAATCGGGATATACTTTATGAGCTGTATAAAATTCAACGGATAGGTGATTACAAGAATATTTATGTTGAGATAGAACCCCTCGGCAGCTCAACTCATTTGAGTTTAATTGCCGAGAAGAACCGGGAAGTTTCTTACTACGAAATAACCGGTGTTTCAATTTTCGGTAGAGAGGAACTTGCAAGCAAGCTTTCCAGCCTTATTAAAAAACCGTTTAATTCGATTAAAACACTTAATGCAGCTCTCGAAATTTTACGCGAGTATAAAAGAGAAGGTTATATACTTGCAAGAATTGAAAAAATAACATTTGAAGAAAAAACGGGTGTTCTGCATATTATTATCGACGAAGGACAAATTTCAAAACTGCATGTAGTGGGAAACACAAAAACAAAAGAAAATATAATCACCCGCGAGTTTGCTGTTAATACCGGCGATTACATGCGATTCCAGGATGCACAGAAAGGTTTAACAAATTTAAGAAGCACCAATTTGTTTGAGAAGATTGAACTGAACTCGGAAAAATCAGACGAAGGCAACGAACTGAAAGTGGTTGTTAAGGAAAAGCCGTCCAGCATTTTACGTTTTGGGATGAGGATTGATAATGAAAATTCAACACAGGTTTCTTTAGACGTTAGGGACGTTAATTTCCTTGGAACCGGAACCGAGTTAGGAACAATATTATCCGGCGGTATTCGTAACAGATCTTATATTTTAGAACATCGCGCCAATAGGGTTTTTGAAACGTATTTTACTTATAGGGTAAGAGCATTCTACGATTTTAATGATGTAAGCGTCTATTCCGATGATCCTCCGAAAGCGCACAACAGGTTTTCGAGAAGTAAGACCGGAGAATACAGACAGATATTTTTCGGCGGTTCAGTTAGTGTTGGTTCTCAGGTTGGAAGATTCGGGCATATTTCTGCCGAAGCGAAATATCAAAGGGATGCAATTAAAAGTAAGTATGACTATGCGGGTCCAACATACAACAACCTCGATATAACAAGTTTGCGGTTCTCTCTTATAATAGATTCTCAGGATTCATATCCATATCCAACCGATGGATTTTTAATTAAAACATATTATGAAACAGCGCAAACAGCGCTTGGCGGTAACGTTAGCTATTCTAAATTTTTAATCGACTATAAAAGTATTTTAGGATTAAACGCACCCAACGCATTTATTTTTCATGGGGTAATCGGGTTTTCCGATAAAACTTTACCGCTTAGCCAGCACTTCTCGTTTGGCGGACAAAATATGTTTTTCGGATTTCGTGATTATGAATTCAGGGGGCGGCAAATTTTTACTTCGTCACTTGAATATATGCACAGGTTACCATTTAAAATATTCTTCGATACATACTTAAAGTTTCGTTACGATCTCGGTTCTGCTTGGGCGGAACAGGAACAAATAAGGTATAAAGATTTACGTCACGGTATGGGTGCTACAATTTCATTTAACACACCAATCGGTCCGGCAGATTTTTCTGTTGGTAAAAGCTTTTACATTTCAGAATCGTTGCCCAAAAGCAAAACGGTATGGGGACCAACATTTTTCTACTTCACAATAGGTTATTATTATTAATGTAAGTTTCGTGCTAAGAGCGTTCTCGTTCGGCAGCTTTGTTGGCAAGCGCTAAATATCTTGATGCATTGTTCAGATCGTTTATTTTCTTATAAAGCTCTGCAAGCGAAAAATAAACTTTACTTTTTATATTTACCGATGGAATAAACGCATCAATCAGTTCGAGGATTTTTTTATTGTTTGGTAAATCCATATCGCTGTTATAAAGCTTTATCATTTCTAGAAGTGGTTCGTGAGAAGAAGGATTTGATTTCATTGCAATTTCATAATAGTGGATAGCGTTTTCAATAAATTCGTAACTCACTTGCCGGTTCTCAAAAATTCTTGCCGCCCACATGCTTAGTTGAAATTGTTCATCCGGCATCTCTTTCAATAATTTACCAGTAAACATTTTTATCTCGTCGATAGAAAGGGCGGGATTTGCAAGAAAGATTTTGTAAAGGGATAAATCATTTATTCCAAGTTTAACCGCATCAGAGAACCTGTCGAATAGCTCGTCGGGCGAATTAGAATTTCGAAACGTCCATTCTATCTTTTTATATATATCGTTTTGCATAAATTGATGTATAAGTTATTATCGCATTTCCATTTCAGCAAGAAATAAGGAGAAAAATATTTTAGGTTGAGTGTAACATTTCTATATTTTACTTCGTCCTTAATATTGTAAAAAAAATGTTTAAAGAACAGAGATACCGCTACTTAATTCAGTCATATAAAAATAAAATCTATTCCCATTCGCTTTATATGCTGAAAAATAAAATGGATGCAGACGATGTAACCCAGGAGGTTATGATAAGGATATGGAACAACATGGAAAAGTTTAATCTCTTTGCGGCCAAAACGTGGATAATTAAAACAACCAACAATCTTTGTATTGATTATTTGAGACGTAAATCTGTTCAGATGAAAAGAGAAAGCGGAATAGACGAATACTTTGAGGAAAGTTTTGAAACCCGGAAATCTCAAGATAATCCGTATCGCCTTGCCCATACAAATATGATGATGGAAAAGGTGAAGTGCGCAATTGAAAAATTGCCGGATGATTTACGAAGCATTTTTATTCTTTATGAAATTAACGGATTTAAATACCGGGAGATTAGTAAATCCCTGGATATGCCGATTAATACAGTGAAAGTTTATTTACTAAGAGCAAGAAAACATTTACAAAGAGAATTTAAAAACTATGAAAAAGACGAAGTCATTTGAATTGAACGATGGTTTGAAGAAGAAAATAATTTCGGTAGCCTACGGCGATGCGAATATTCTTGATAGAATTTATATCCTGTGGCTTGCCCGCAACCATAAAAATATTAAGAGCGAGCTTGATGAATATAAACGTACGGCACAACTTGTTCATTCGCTTGAAGAAGAGTGTCCGGATAAATTAATGGCAAAA
>JAGVBL010000360.1 GCA_020059785.1 Ignavibacteriales bacterium
AATGAAGTAAAGAGAGCCGGAGAATACACAGTCAGTTTTGATGGAAGTAAATTATCTTCCGGTGTATACATATACAAATTGGTAGGCAACAACGTAAACATCAGCAAGAAGATGATATTGATGAAGTAAGAATTAACCGCTAACCAATTCAGACCATGCCGTTCCGGTTTGCCGGAGCGGCATTTTTATTGGAATTAATAATCGGTTCAACTAACGTTTTCTTATCTTTGTGTAAGAAAATATTATAATAAGGATCTAATGAAATGCTCTGTTATAGTTTTTGATTTGGGGAATGTATTAATCCCCTTCGATTATACAAAGCCGATTCAATACTTCAATAACATTAAACCCGGATTGGGTGACAGGTTCGCACAATTGTATAAAAAAAATTATCATATACACCGTTCATTCGAAAAAGGGGAATTAACGCGCAGTAAGTACCTTATGCAAATGATCGAATGGCTCGAAGGAATGGTGACCGGTGAAGAATTCAGTAAAATCTTTTCCGATATCTTCACACTCAATCAGGATATAATAGATTTACTTCCGCAGCTAAAAAAACATTATACACTTTGCTTGCTCTCTAATACCAACGAGATCCACAAAGAATACGGTTATCAACATTATACGTTCTTAAACTACTTCGATAAACTTTTCCTTTCACATGAAGTCGGCGCTATTAAACCCGAAGAAAAAATATATAGGACCGTTGAAAAATTTACCGGAAGACCTTCGGACGAGCATTTGTTTGTTGATGACATTCATGAATATGTTGAAGGAGCAAAAGCTTGCGGCTGGGATGGAATTCAATTCAAATCATATGAAGATTTGCTTAAAGAGTTTGACTCGAGAAAAATTTTGTTTAACAGCCGTTAACCCGCTTCTTCAATCCATTTTTTCCAGGTATCCGGCTGATGCCCGATCGTAACTTCGGCACCGTTTCTAATAATTGGTGTTCTAAGTAGAAGCGGATCCTTCAGCAGTTCTTCTTCAACATCAAACTTCATATACTGCATATTCCGTTTCTTATATTGTTTTCCTTCCCTGTCAATCAGATTTTCAAGAGGAATTTTTCTGGAGATATTGTCGAGCTCACCTTTAGCCAATCCTTTTTCGTTTAAATCGCGGAAATGAAAAGAAATCTTTCTTTCCTTGAAAAATCTTTCAGCTTTTCTTGAATCGCTGCAGCTTTTTGTTCCAATTATCTGAATGTTCATAATAAAGAAAAAGTTAATTCATTGTTTAGCTTAATCAAAAATTATATTTTGCACCGCCTAATTTAATAATTAGAAAACTTTTTGGAAGCGTTATGAAAAAAATAGCCGTTTTTTTTACAATCATTTTATCGGGATTCATAATTATGAGCTGCACATCAGAGAAAAAGCAAGACGATTTTAAGTATGTAACCGAGCAATTTGCAGATTTACGGATTCAGCGCTATAATGTTCCGGGATTTGAAGATTTAACTCTGCGCCAGAAAACGCTGCTCTATTATCTTTATCAGGCAGCACTTTCGGGAAGGGACATAATATGGGATCAGAACTACAAACACAATTTGTATATAAGAAGAACTTTAGAAGGAATTGTAAATACATACAGCGGTGATAGAACCGTGCCGGAGTATGCAAAATTTTTAGAGTATACAAAACGTGTCTGGTTTTCAAATGGAATTCATCATCATTATTCCAATAAAAAATTTACACCGGAATTTTCTAAAGAATATTTCCGTCAATTAATTGCCGGTTCGGATGAATATACATTACCACTTCAAAGCGGCGAAATGATTGATGACCTTATCAATAAACTTATTCCGATACTTTTTGATCCGAATGTTGATCCGCTTAAAGTAAACCAGGATCCTAAAGCTGATCTGGTAAAAACATCCGCTGTTAATTTTTATGAAGGAGTAACACAGAAAGAAGTTGAAAATTATTATGCCAAAATTGTTAATCCGGATGATCCTCGACCGGTATCATATGGACTCAATTCGAAATTGGTTAAAGAGAACGGTCAGATTGTTGAGAAATACTGGAAGTGGCGCGGAATGTATAATGCTGCAATTCAGAAAATAATCTTCTGGCTGCGCAAAGCTCTCGATTACACTGAAAGCGATCAACAGAAAAAAACACTTGAACTGTTAATTGAGTTTTACGAAACGGGCGATCTGAAGAAATGGGACGAGTATAATATTGAGTGGGTAAAAGATTCCAATTCGTTTATTGATATAGTTAACGGTTTTATTGAAACATACAACGACCCCCTCGGTTACCGTGCTAATTATGAATCGGTATTATCTTTCAAAGATCTTGAAGCAACTAAAAGAATAAAAGCGATTAGTGATAATGCTCAATGGTTCGAAGATAATTCTTCAATTATGCCGGAACATAAAAAGAAAAATGTAACAGGAATTTCTGCAAAGGTAATTACCGTTGTTGTTGAATCCGGTGACGCGTCTCCTTCTACACCTATTGGAATTAATTTACCCAATGCAGACTGGATAAGAAAAGAATTTGGTTCCAAGTCGGTTAATCTTGGTAACATTGTTTACTCTTATAACAAAGCTGCCGAGACAAGCGGATTACTTGAAGAGTTTGCTTACTCTAAGGAAGAGATTGATCGTGCAAAAAAATATGGCGCTCTTGCAAGTGATCTTCACACAGACATGCACGAAGTAATCGGTCATGGCTCGGGGCAACTTAATCCGGGTGTTGGTCAGCCTAACGAAACATTGAAGAACTACGCGTCATCACTTGAAGAAGCGCGCGCCGATCTTGTTGCTCTCTATTTTATTTTGGATAAAAAACTTGTTGAAATTGGTGTTATGCCTTCGCTTGATGCGGGTAAAACCGAATATGACTCATACATTAGAAATGGATTAATGACACAACTTGCACGTATTGAACCCGGTGCAAATATTGAACAAGCACACATGCGTAACCGTCAGGCAATCTCTAAATGGGTTTACGAAAAAGGTCAACCGGATAATGTAATTGAGAAAAAAGTTAAAGACGGTAAAACATATTTTGTTATTAATGATTATGAAAAGCTAAGGAATTTATTCGGTCAGTTGCTGCGGGAAATGCAGAGAATTAAATCGGAGGGTGATTACGAAGCCGGAAAGAATTTTATAGAAAATTATGGAGTAAAAGTTGATCAGGAAATTCATAAAGAGGTTTTAGAACGTTATAAAAAGCTTAACATTGCTCCATACGCCGGATTTATTAATCCTAAGCTCGTACCTGTTATGGAAGGTGAAAAGATAATTGATGTTAAGATTGAATATCCCGAAGACTTTAAGGAACAGATGCTCTTTTATGCAAAGGAATATTCGTTTTTGCAGACTTATAATTAGCTCAAGGTTAAAATTCCCTCTTCAGATTAAGAAGAGGGAATTTTAATAATACTATATTGTTGCTGCAATTCTTCTGAAATGATAACCGTAAACAGAAAGTGTCATTGCAAGCGGAAACTTTTTCGGATGTTTAAATAAACTGATAATAAATGTCTGCCAGAAATATTTTTTCCCCTTCTCAAGAATTCCAATACTCCAGAGTAATCTTACAAAAGCTTTTATTTCTGTTAAGGTAAGCATTTGCGATTTCCACGAAGGTAAGTTGTATTCTGACAAAAATGATATAATACGCTTATAATATTCTCTCGGTGAGTAGATAGTATGAATTATTCTTGCATATCCTTTCATCAAATCCCGGTAATTCATTTTGGGAATAATATTAGTTGTACCATCCATATTATTTCCATTAAAGCTTTCAAGTAATCTGTTCTCTTTCTTCAGCCGTTTATATAAATGTGTACCGGTTGGAGCATTCAATAAACCGACCATTGCGTTTACAATACCACTTTTCTGTATAAAGTTAATCTGTTCTTCAAATATTTCGGGGGGATCGTTATCAAAACCGATTATGAAGCCGCCGGAAACTATCATTCCATTCTTCTGAAGTTTCTTAACAGAGCTTACAAGGTCGCGACGCAGATTTGGGGATTTACCACATTCAGTAAGACTTTCATTATTTGGTGTTTCGATACCCACAAAAATGCTTACTATAGCGGCATCAACCATTAATTTAATCAACTCGTCATCATCTGCAAGATTTATTGATACCTCGGTTATGAAAGAGAAAGGATATTTTTTTCCCTTTTGCCATTCAATAATAGCCGGAAGGATTTCATCTTTCAACTTTCGTTTGTTACCGATAAAATTATCATCAACAATAGAAACACTTCCCCGGAATCCGGTATTGTAAAGTTGCTCCAACTCATTAATAAACTGAGTTTTACTTTTTGTGCGGGGACGATGACCGTTAAGCATGGTAATTGAACAGAACTCGCAGTCGTACGGGCAGCCACGTGAATATTGAAGACTTAACGAAGCATATTTTTTCCTTTCCAGTAAATCCCATCTTGGAATCGGAGTAGCAGTTATATCTGGAAATTGATCAGTGGTATATAAAAATTTTGGCGCTCCGCTTTTTAAGTCGCTTAGAAATTGGGGTAGAGTTATTTCTGCCTCATTAAGCACAAAGTGATCTATTCCTAAAAAATCCTGATACTGAGTTGTAAAAAGAGGTCCGCCGGCAACGATTTTTATATTCATTTTATTGCATCGTCTTACAATATCTTTAACAGAATTTATGTGAACATTCATTGCGCTTAAAAAAACATAATCAGCCCACAGTATGTCTTTATCATGAAGCGTTGAAACATTAAGGTCGATTAACTTTTTATCCCAATTATCTGGAAGCAGTGCAGCTACTGTTATTAAACCCAGCGGCGGTTCCGCGGATTTTTTAGAAACGAATTTTAACGCATCCTTAAAACTCCAAAATGTAGAGGGAGTTTCGGGATAAACTAATAGTATTTTCATATATCATCCTCGCGATTTAATTATTTTAATCAAGCATGGTCATATAATATTTCCAATAAATAATTCTAAACACACTCTATTATGGTGAATTATTTAATTTGTGTTTGTAAAAGAAATGTAAAATTTTTTTTCAATCTGTTTGACATTTAATTTAATTAGTGGATATTAGTAACAAGAAAGAGCAATCATCTTAGATGAACATTACTAAAACAGATTATTCAGAATGAAAAAGCGCCGGTCAATTCTTTTTCTAGTTTTTGCATTCATATTTGCTCAATTTGCATGGATGGGTCTGCTTGGTTTGTGGATCTATTGGTATGTATCCAACTACATTATTTTTGAAAAGGTCGGAGATCAGCTTTCAACGCAGATTGCTATCGATAGTCCGAACGTTTTCATTTTTGTAGGCGGAATAATTTTGATTGTAGGAATAGCTGTAGCAATATTTCTATTCTTTCGTAATCTTACAGTACAAATACAATTAACAAAACTATATGATAACTTTATTGCAAATGTAACGCATGAATTAAAATCGCCCCTTTCTTCTCTTCAGCTTTATCTGGAAACATTATATAATAAAGAAATAGGTGCAGAGAAGCGGAAAGAGTTTATTGAAACTATGATGA
>JAGVBL010000323.1 GCA_020059785.1 Ignavibacteriales bacterium
AAGAAAAAACCGGAATTGATTAGTATTCTTTCACAGGAGTTTTTTACTCCACAATACTCGCCGGAAGAATTACCTTTACTACTTTCTTCCCAGCCTAAAAAAATTGTTCCTTCTATTTCTGCCGGTGACGATTATTATTCCGGAAGACTTTTTATCGGAGCCGGTCGTTATGTTTTACCGGTTGGTGATTTTTCAATTAGTAAGTCATTCGATAATTTTCTTCTCTCCGCCGGAGTCTGGGGCACAAATACAAAGGAATATATTTCCAATGCTGGTTATAATGCCTCTGGTGCAAATATTAACAGCACTATTTTTGTTGATACCGATTCCGATATTCTTGCCGGAACTATTATAAAAGTAGATGGAAGTTATTGGCGCGATAATTATAAATTTTATGGTTCGGTTAATCCTCTCTTCGAAAGGAAAACTAATAGGGGTAACGGATCGCTTTCTATCAAAAATAATTATTATGGAGTTTTTAATTTCGGATTAAAATTTAATGCAGATTTCCTTACGCTTGTTGAAAGTAATTTACAGGAAAGAGATTTATCGCTTTCTGCTGATGCAAATTTCAAATTAGGTAATATGACAATAGGTGGTATCGGCAAATTTCAAAAACAAATTCTAAACAATAATTTGAGCGGAAAGGAGAGCTATAATTATTATTCACTTGATGGATTTGTTCAATTATCCCCGACAAGCAAGATGAACTTGATTCTGGGAGCAGAGATTGCCGGCAATTCGAATAACAGTTTTTTCTCTCCATTCGGGTCTTTACAATTTGCTTTGGATAAAGGATTATCTGTTAATCTGAGCTTTAAACCTCATGCTGAAAATTTTACTGTTCAGAATTTTTTGAATGAAAATTTATTTATGCGGAATAGTTTAGTTGATAATGTGATGAGTGAAGTAAAATTTGATTTTGGAGGATCTCTTAATTACAATTATGAAAAGTTATTCGGATTATCAATCTGGGGAAATTATTCCAGTACCGATAACTATCATTACTTTGAGGATTCAGTACAGAAAGGATTCTTCGATCTGAAAACAATTTCAGGAGTAAAATCGTTATCAGCCGGAATAAATCTTCTTGTACATCCAAATCTATTGGGTTACTTTAACGGTGAATTCAAATTCCAGGATGTAAAAGATGGTAATAGCAGGTATATACCTTACACACCCACTCTTTCTGCTAAACTGACATATGGTATTGATCTTACAAAAAATATAGGAGTTAATTTTAAATACACTTTTGCGCATAATACTTATGCAGACATTCCCAATACAATAAGTCTTAGTTCCTATCATAACATTTCTACCGGGATATCATATAACCTGGTAGAAAATTTATCTTTAACCGCGGACTTTCAAAACATCTTGAATCGAAGTAATTTTGCATTAAGGGGATATAAGGAAAAGCCGTTTGATATATTAATTGGCGCCGAATACCGTTGGTAGATTTTTTTAACAATAACTTTGTTTATGACAATTACTGAACTTCAAAAAAGAATTGCTGAAGTCCTTGGTGTATCAAGTTCCGAAAAAGAGCTGGCATTTAATATTCTTATAACTAAAATTGCAGAGCATCTTGAATCGGATCTTACACTTAAAGTTCCGCGGATCGGTTTCTTCCAGTTGAAAGAAAATAATTCCGACGTAAAGGAAACTTTAATTTTTACTCCTTTTTCGGAAGAGTTCAAAAAAAATACAACCACTCTATATCTAACTATTGATATACCTAATAAATTATTTAGGAATGCAGAGAATGATTCGGATGTCTTTAGTATTGGAGTTGGAAAACCTCTCCTTCCGCTTTCGAACCATTTAAGTCAGCAATCCGAATCTGAAACTTCTTATGTAATTCTTAAAAGATCTATTGAAGAGAGAGTTAATGAAATTATTGCCGAATCCGATATTCTCCCGAATTTTAATATATGGGATGATTATTACGAGTCGCTTCAATCAGAAAATAAAATTGATGAAAGTAAATCCACACTATCCCGGCTTACTTCAGATCTCGAGTTTAAAGAAGATCTAATTGCAGAAGATATTACAAATAATTTATTAAATCTCGAAACCGAACCTCCAGCCACTTCTGTATCAGATGAGACACCGGAGATTTCACCGACTGATTTGCTTAACGACTATTCTTCTCCTGATCTAAAAGAATCCGAACCTGACATTCCGGTTACTTTACCTGTTGAAGATGAAAAAGCACAATTTGATATTCCTGATGTTGAAACTGAAGAATCACCTTCAACATTATCAGATGATTTGAACAACTTAATTAAAGACTATGAAGAAGAAAAATTATCCGAACTTGATTTCAGTAAGTTGAAAGATATTTATAAAGAACCTGTTAAAGAGGAAATAGAAATTGATCAGGTTAATTACAATCTTGATAGTGAAACTGAAGTTGAACCCGATGATGAATCTGATGAAGATTATTTAGGGCTGAAAAAAGGTCCCGAAGAAAATATTGAATGGAACTGGGGAGATGAATTGAGAGAGGAATTGGGTTCTGCAATTGAAGAAGAAAACAGATCACTTTTCGAGTTTGATGAAGAACCTGAGGAAGCACCCGGTAGCACTGAAGATATTTTCAAAACTGCAAAACCTGCTAAATCGCATTTGTTTGAGCAGCTTGAAGATTCAATAAAAAAAGAATTATCCTCTCCACAGCGTACTTCAGATTATATGGAATACCAGACTTCTCCTAAATATGAATTTGTTGAAGAACGTAATACAAATTACCAGCCGCCTTCGTATATTTCATCAGCAAGGACTACAGCCGGTACGGATGAACAGTATTATAAAGAGTTAAACGAAGAAAATGACCGATATTTTAGCAAAAACTTTCTGCTGATATTTGCTGCGTTTATTGTTATAGTAAGCATTATAGTATATATGCTTATGCCTAACAAAGGTGAAACAGGTAATATCAGTAACCAGTTAACAACACCGGTCGATTCAATCCAGGAAGATAAAATTCAAGCTTCATTACCGATTGATACTAATAAAATAATTCCTGAAGACGAAAGCGATTTCCCGCGTGTTGCATCATTACCTGTTGCCGATAAAAATGCAAAACCGGTTAACCCTGTAAAAGAAAAAGTTATAAAGGAAACAGAAAGACCGAGAACAAATGAATCTAACCCATTGTATAAAAAACCAGTTACCGATACTAAAATTGGGAAGACCGTTTACTATGACGGTTCAATGTATAATGTTCAGGTATCATCGTGGCGTAATAAAGAAAAAGCAGAGCAGGAGGTAGTACGGTTGCGTGGTCTTGGTTTGAATGCGTTTATATTCGAAGCATACCTTCCTCAAAAAGGAGGTACATGGTATCGTGTCCGTATAGGAAATTTTAAAACAAAAGAAGAAGCTGAATACTTCCAATCCCAAAACAATTTTTAAATTAATCGAAAAGGACAATTATGGATTTACTCTCAATTTTTGTTAAAGGCGGCATATTAATGTATTTTATTCTCGCCAGTTCAATTGTAGCAGTTGCTATAGCTATCGAAAAATTCATTGTTCTTAAAAAAGCAAAAGTAAATGTTCCGGCTTTTCTAATAAAACTTAGGGCACTAATTAAGAAGAAGGATCTTGAAGGTGCTATTAGTTATTGTATGCAAGAAAGAACTCCGGTTTCAAATATTGTTAAAAAAGGTTTGAAAAAAATACGGTTTGGGCATCAACGGGTTGTTGAAGCAATTGAAAGTGCCGGAAGACAGGAGATTAGCAAACTTGAAAAAGGATTATCCATTCTTGCTTCAATAGCTGGTATTGCACCATTACTTGGTTTCCTTGGAACTGTTACGGGTATGATAGGTGCTTTTATGAAAATACAGGAATTACAGGGCTCTGCAAATCCTGCCGACCTTGCCGGAGGAATCTGGGAAGCACTTATTACTACTGCTTTTGGTTTGATGGTTGGTATTCCGGCATTAGCATTTTATAACTTTTTTGTAAGTAAAATAAATAAGCTTGTTGTTGATATGGAACGTATTTCCACGGATTTGATTGACATGCTTGATGATACTTCTAAAGCTGCGATTAATGATGACGAAGACGATTACAATTTATAGGTGAGAAATGAAATTCGAAACTTCCAATAAACCGTTAAGCATATTTGCATTTTCATCTCTTACAGATATTGTGATGTTATTGCTTATATTTTTTCTTCTTACATCTCAGTTTGTAATTCAAACAGGTGTTAAGGTAAAACTACCAGGCGCCCAGTATAACGAGCAGGTTACTCAGGCAAGAATGATTGTTACTATAACTTCGCAGAACAGGGTATTTCTTGGTTCTGAAGAAATATCGATCGATAAACTTGCCGGACGTCTTGAATCAATTAAAAGTACTTCTAATGAGAGCAATTTAATTATTCGTGCTGATAAATCGGTGCAGATTGATTTAATTATAAGAGTCATTGATTCGGCTAAAGGTATCGGTATTGATAAATTTACTATTGAAACAGAAAGAATAAGTTAACAATGTTCGAAGACAACACTCGAAATAAATCGTTTTTGTATTCAGTAATAATCCATGTTATTCTGATAATATTTTTTGCATTCATCAATTTTTCTGTTGGAATGGAGGATGAGGATTATGTTACAATTGGATTTGGAAGCGGTTTAAGTATGGGTAGTGCCGGACCTATTGGTCAGGACCTGAAGACCGAACGTAATCAGCCAAAACAGGAAAAAGTTCAGCAGAAAAATGAGGAACAGAAAAAAATTGAGCTCCCTAAAACACAAAATCCCGATAAAGAAAATTTAATTACCGAAGCAGATAAGAAAAAAGAAAAAGTAAATGTGAATGCTGAGAAGGTTAAACCACTTAACCAGGATGATTCTCAAGCTAAGGGAACTGAACAGTTAGGAGAAGGTGAAGGCGGTTTCGGATTCGAAATTGATTTTGGCGGTAAGGGTATGAGAAAAATTTACAGTTACTTATTACCCGATTACCCCGAAGGAGTTTCGAAGGAAATTGATGTTAAATTAAGATTCACTATAATGCCCGATGGTACTGTAGGTAAGATTTTTCCACTAATTAAAGCAGACGCCAGATTGGAACTTGCTGCAATTAATTCGCTAAGACAGTGGCGGTTTGAACCTCTTCCTCCAAATGCTAAACAGATCGATCAAACAGTTATAATTACTTTTCCGTACCGGCTTCAGTAGTTTTTTCCTCGCGGTAATAAATTCTATAGAAGAAAAATTCTGCAATTGATAATAATGTTAATGAAATTGCATCGGCGTTAAATTGTATTCCCAATCCTTTACTATCAAAAAATATCTTAACAACAGAAGTTGAGATTGACCACCCTACAGTAAATAGAATAGTTATTAGTGCAACATTTATTAGTGCAGTAGATATTGATTCATCCTGCCATTTTTTAGTGAATATATAAAGAACAAACATAAAGTGGGCAAAGAAAATAAATGCGGTCACCATTGTTAATACTCGTTTCTGTTATTCAATCTCTGATTTATTATTTGTGCTCCAATCAATCCGCCGAGTGTTCCCACAATAGAATTTACAATTGTATTATTTATTATGATAGAAAAAGTATAAAGAGGGGAGAAACCGTATTGAATGATGTCGTTTCTTACGCTCTCAAATAAATTTAATACTTCTGCTCTCATTGCATCGGATAGGGGGAAAGCTGAAATCATTTTCTGCAATTCAGGCATCATAGCAACAATATCGTTATTCTTAGTAACAAGGGTAATAAACAGGTCGAAAACGGTTCCGAAAAGAGCTGCGTATAATCCGGTAAACAATCCAACAAGTGCTCCTTTTTTCATCGAAATTTTTTCATCGGTCGGATTTGCCCGTCTATCGAGTATTAAAGCGGTGAATGACGCTAACGGTACAATTAAACAGCAAGCTAAACTTTTGGCAACAGGTACTATATGTAATACTCCTGCACCAAATCCGGATATAAATGAGGGTAAATACTTCTTCACAAAATTACCTTTTGAATATTTCAATAATCAGATTTTGTAAACCATTGTAAAGATATAAAAATAGAATTGAACCGAAAAGAAGTCCGGTTATAAAAGCAAGGGTTTTAGAGTAATCATAAATTCCAGCAGCTACTGCAACCACATCAACAAACATTGGAACGGTTGCAAATAATACCAGTCGGAAATCTTTCTTCAATTTAATTTCATAAAAAATGTGGAGAAATGAATTAATAAGTAAACCGGTATAAATACCAAGGCATCTCGCACATACAAAACTATTTCCACAACTAAGATTTATCAGCTTTGCCGGATCCTGATGACAGACTAATGAATAAGTATTCTTAACAATCGGATAACCGTAAATCAAAAAATTAAATAAATCTAACCAGCAAGAGTAAAATATTCCCGCTGTCCATAACAGTAATAAGGAAAATATTATTAATCGCTGGTAAAGCTTCAATGGGATATCAGTTTTGGATTTGATAAACGTATAATTTTTTTTCAGTCAGGACAAACAATTTTTTGTTAAAAAGAATCGCATCTTTAATTTTTTCTTCAAGAAAATTTGAATAAGAATTTCTTGGCGGATTCGAATTCCAGTCTAACACATCAATCTTTTTATCACCAATAAGTAAAAGTATATTTGATGAGAAATTTATGTTAACATATTCCTCATCAAGTTTTAACCTGTTAACTAAATTTCCGAACTGATCAAACACAATAAGGTTTTTACCATCTATTACAATTAACTGATTGATTGAGTTGATAGTAAAACATTTGGGATTTCTAAGTACATATGAACTCGATTCATAGCCGCCAATTTCATTCAGGTATTCACCTCTAAAATTAAATCTTAGAATTCTTGTGTTATCAGAATCGAGTATATAAAGGTCGCCTTGTGAATTTACCAAAACACTTATCGGATACCTGAAAACTGCTTTGTCGTTCGAAATTTTTCTTGATGATATTTCGGATAAGTAATTAAGGTCCTTGTCGAATATTTGTATCCGGTCATTATTTCTATCGGCAACATAAACGTTTAGTGTATTGGCAAAAAGTTTTACCGGGTAATCAAATGCTGAAGCAGACCATCCGTAACCGCCTATTGTTCTTATAACATTTCCGAGTGTATCCATTTTAACAATCTCATTAGAACCGGTATCACTAACAAAAATGAACCCGGCTTGATTAATTGAAACAGAAGAAGCCGACTGAAATGATCCGATTTCCGCAATAAGTATAAGTTCCTGTCCTTTTACCGGAAGAAATGAAATTATAAGTAATATTAACATGTAGATTTTATGCATGATTACCTAAAGTTGAGTATTATGCTGAAAATCATAATTATTTATTTAGGCACACTTTCTGTAATATTTTACTTAATTAAAATAACTGAATTTATTAAATTTACCCAGGACGAAAGTCGAAAAAACTTTATCGAGGATAACATGCGTAGAAAATTAACATTTCTATTTGCACTTCTGCTCTTCTTTTCTTCTTGCAAATTAATTGAAGAAGAATCGAATATTACTGAACCAACTGATAAAACATCAACAAGTTCAGTTAAGGTAGTTTCTCCCAATGGCGGTGAATCCTTGATGGAAGGTTCTTCTTTCGATATTAAGTGGACCGCTACAACTCAATCCAAGATTAGAATCCAGGTAACTTATGATAATGGCTCTTCATGGTTTCTTGTTGCCGATAGTTTGAACAATACCGGAATCTATAACTGGTTCCCTATTCCAAATTCTATATCAAATCAATGTAAGATTAGAGTTGCAACAGTTGATGGTTCTGCTTCATCAATGAGCGAAAAAGTTTTTAGCATTATCAAAAATTCAAATGAAAGTCTGCGCATTATTTCTCCTATTGGAAATGAGGAATGGGAATCCGGTACATCAAAACAAATTAAATGGTATAGCTCTGGAATTGATTCTGTTAGAATTGAATACACTACTAATAATGGCAATACATGGAGTTTGATTGCAGTCGATAAGAAAAACACCGGAATATATTTTTGGGAGCCGGTACCTAAAACACCTTCTACACTTGCAAAGGTTAGAATTAAAGATGCTAAGGACGGTGTTCCGTTTACTGAAAGCACAAACACTTTCAGCATTCTTCCCGAACCTTTAATAAGAGTTATTGCACCAAACGGCGGAGAAAAAATTGATATCGGCTCATCAGTAAGAATTGAATGGGTATCGGAAAATATTCAAAATGTTTCTATAGCATATACTACTGATAATGGATTCAGCTGGACATCGATTGTCAATTCAACACCAAGTGTTGGATTCTATAATTGGAATCCCGTTCCTAATGTTACATCCCAGCTTTGTAAAATTAGAGTTGCAGATGCATTAGATGGTGAACCAAAAGACTTATCCGATAATACGTTCTCAATCAGTAAATTAGAAAACAAATCCTTAACATTAAGAGTGCCTAATGGCGGTGAAAACTGGGAAGCAGGAACAGCAAAACAAATTACATGGTATAGCAGTGCTGGTATTGATTCGGTTTATCTAGAATACACAACCGATAATGGTAATACATGGAAATACATTGGTAAGGATACAAAGAACACAGGAATTTATTTCTGGGAGCCTGTTCCAAACACTCCATCTACATTAGCAAAGGTTAGAATTAAAGATGCAAAGACAGGATTGATATCTGATGAAAGTAATAATACTTTTAACATTTTACCTGAGCCGGTAATTAAGGTTCTTGTTCCGAATGGAGGAGAATCCTGGCTTTCAAATACATCACAAAGAATTGAATGGCTTTCACAAAATATAGCCAATGTTAAGATTGCTTATACAACAAACAACGGTGCAAACTGGAATACAATAGTTGAATCGACACCGAGTATCGGTTTCTATATCTGGCAACAGATTCCGAATATCAATTCTCAAAATTGTAAAGTCAGAATTTATGATGCAGTTGATGGTGAACCTAATGATGTTTCGGATGGTGTTTTTAGAATTACAAATCAAATTGTTAAAACATTACAGGTAACAAGACCAAATGGCGGCGAGGAATGGGAAGCCGGTTCCAAACAAAATATAACCTGGAATGCAACGGCAGTTAATAAAGTAAAAATTGAATTAACTGTTGACAAAGGTTTGACATGGGCTACTCTTGTTGATAGCATTGGAGGCGGTGCGTATGAATGGAGTATAAATGAAAATTTAAATTCCGCACAGTGTCAAATTAGAATTACAGATTCAAAGGACCCAAATGTTTCGGATGTAAGCGATGCTTCATTTACAATCTCACCAAGAAAATACATTTTTGTTTCAGAACCCCGCGGACCAAAAATCTTTAAAGACAGTGATGCTATTGAGATAAAATGGGAATCGACAGGGATTAAAAATGTTGGAATAAAATATACATGGAATAATGGAATCGCTATCTATCCTGATATTCCTTCATTCTACACACTCGTTGATAAAATGGCAAATCAAGGAACGTATGTTACAAGTTTTACTGTTCCATCAGATCGATATTATGTAGTTGTTTTTAATGCAGATGATGGAAGCAACGGTGCGCCAAGTGCAAGAAGTATTGGTAACTTTACTATTGTGAAATCAGAGGTCTCTGAAATCAAAATTATTGTTCCAAATGGTGGTGAACAATGGCTTGTTACTAAAGCTGGTGTACCAAATACAGACTTAGTCAATTATCATCCATATGAAATCAGATGGAATGCAACTGGAACAGAAAAAGTGAAAATTGAGTGGACAACTACCGGGGGTGGAACTTGGCATGTTGTTCCGGGAGCAGATAGCACTACTAATGACGGGATATTTACATGGACTCCTGGTCACCACGGAACTCCAAGACCTGATAGTTCTGATAATTGTCTGATTAGAATTAGCAGTCAAAATGGTAAGTTTAATGATGTTTCAGATAATTTCTTCTCAATCCATGAAAGAAAGAAAATTAGGGTAGATTTTCCAAGCGATCAGTCAATGTATTTCACAATTGATGATCCATCTAGATATCCAATGATAATAAGGTGGACTTCCTTTGCTGTTGCTAGGGTGGATATTTATTACAGCTTAGATAATGGAGTAACCTGGACTTTATTAGCTGCAGATTATCAATCGACCGGTGCATATTCTTGGGATTGGGTAAATGATCCTGCAATTGGACTTACTACTTTTACATCCCTTGGTAGGATTAAAATTGTTGATCGTAGCGATAATAGAATTTGGGATATTAATGATTATCCGTTCTGGTTAAATATTAAAAAGAGTCAAGGGAATTGATGATAGTAGGTAGCATATAAAAAGTAACTAAAGTGTTATTTATTTTTCTTTAAACTTGAGTCTGAATTTCATATAATGGAATATGAAATTCAGACTCACAATTTTTAGAGACTATCTGGATAGAATCTTACCTTCCAAAACTTTTCGGTTTTATCTATCAAAATCAGGAATCGCTATTCTTTTCTTGATAATCATTATTGTTTCAGTAATTTTCTACTACCGTTCATATGAAAAAGAAGAACTTGAAATATTAAAAAAGGAACACAAGAAAATTCAATTAAGTATTGAAAGTTATTTAAGGGAATTGTCTAGCATAGAAATTAATTCTGAAAATGGGAAGTTTTTAAATAAGAAATTAAATGAATATCGCAAAAGACTTTCTATTATGGAAGAGGAGATAATTACTAAGAAGAGAATTTGGTTTCTTGAATAAACCTGATTAATTTTGTACCACAAATTGCCCCGTGGTGTAATTGGCAACACGTCTGACTCTGGATCAGAAAAAAGCTTCATTTTTGAGCTATTTTCAAAGCATTTTCACCCATTGTGCCCTCAATTGTGCCCAAAATTACATCATTTATCTTGTTACCTATCCTATCATACTCTGCCTCCAGGTAATACTTCTGGGTTGTCCTTATATCTCTGTGACGTGCGATCTTCTGCAAGTCAAATAACGACATCCCTGCATTGGCCAACCTCGATAGAAACGTCTTCCGAATCTCATGTATTGAATAATGTCTGAAATTATTCCTCCTCAAAAAGTGTCTGAAAAAGGAGAGTGATTCCTTTGTTTTATATGGACAAACCTTTCCCTTTAATTCCTTCCATTCTTTTCCAAAAATAACCTCAGCTCTCGGTAAAGAGGGAACTGGTCTATCCGTTTTCCCTTATTATTCTTTATGTAAATTATGTTCCTCTTAAAATCTATATCCTCAAAGTCTAATCTTATCAGCTCAGTTACTCTCATTCCAGTCATTATGAGAAGCTTTATTGACTTATACTGATTCTCGTTATGTTTCTTGAGAAGTTTCAGTATAAGATCCATTTCTTCCCGACTAATAACATTTATTTTTTTCTCAACACTCTGTTTCCTCGGAACCGGATTGAAATCAATTATCCGCATCTTCCTGAAATACTCGAATATTATTCTTAAATGACGGAATATAATTTCTAATGATCCCTTCGATACTTTTAAATACTTCTCAAACTCATCTATTACATCCTCGGTTACTTTTCTTATCTCAATATCTCCGGTAAAGTCCAGAAGTTTTTTGAAAGAATATTTATAAATATTTTTAGTGCTCTCGGATTTATTCTCCTTCGTCTTCTCAAAATCCTTAAACGCTTCACTTAATGTTTTTTTCTTTACCTTCTTTA
>JAGVBL010000204.1 GCA_020059785.1 Ignavibacteriales bacterium
GATAAATGCAATTATACTGAACATTGTTAGACCTAGAAACACTGCTCCAAGATTTACGTTTAGTAGCGCAATCAATATCCATATTATCAATCCCTGTAAAGTAAATATTGGCGAAAGACCCAGAATTGTTCCCAAAGCAAATCCCCCGGCTACCTGTGCGGGCGATTGACCCTCCCGGAAAATTTTTAGAAAATCTTTTAAAATTTTTAACCAGAACATCTAAGTACTCCATTAATAATTTGTTTAATACGTTGCAGATTACCCCAGCTGTTAATTAGCCGGTGAATTAATATGCAGCAAGCATACCAAAATTTTTATTCATCCTGAGAGTCTCAAACCATTCAATAGCTCCGACAATACTTGGCAGAACAGATGTTGCATGAGTCCCGCCCGGAATTGTAATAAGTTCTGCATTGGCTCCTTTCGAACGGAAATAATTCCGCGCACTAACGGAATTTTCATATGGAACGAATTCATCGCTATCACCATGATAAAATCTAATTGGTGTTGAAGGAGTCCAGTTAAGCAAGCTGTTCGATTCGAACGCAGACAAAACAACCGATTCGCTACCGTTCAAAAATCCGTTTATAAAATTCGTTTTGAATAATTGTGAAAGGGAAATATTAAGCTGAGCATTTATTTCGGTTGTAGTTTTTGTTCCGTCGAATAGAGCGGGAATTCGTTCGGCATAAGGTGAATTAAAAATTTGATTTAATCTATTCCAGCCGTAAATATTATCGTATGCAGCAAAGAAAAATGCAAGGTAGGAGGGCTGATTGTATGTTGGTTTTTGTATTATTGACCGTGCCGTTAGAATTAAATCGTAAGCACCCGCCATTGGAGCGGTTGCTGCAATAGAAAATTCACCCCTATAACTCTGTTCAATCTCTTTTAGTGTTGCAAGCGTAACATAACCGCCTTCAGAATACCCGGCAAGAAACACCTGTCCGTTCAGTTTAAGGTTTTTTGTTCGCGCGAAGGATCTTCCGGCTCTTATAAAATCTATTACACATTCAGCAGATGATTTTTGATGATGATACGGATGAATTGAATTCGATTCTCCCAGACCAAGATAATCGGGTACTAACGCAAAATAACCGAGCGATGCCGCGATTAATCCATCTACTGCAATTAAAGGATTTATTGAAGCAACATTATCCCTTTTGGTTTGTGTTCCATGCTGAAGACTTATTAGAGAAAAAACATCCTTTCCTTTCGGAATATAAATCGCACCCGAAGCGGTAACAATATTTCCTTTCCAATCTTTAGTACGGTATACAACTTTGTATGCTTCAACATCATAACGTAAATAATTATTAACCGGAATATTACCGGCAAGCGGGTTAATAAGGAATTGAAGAAATGATGTGCTGTAACTTCCCTTTAATTCACTGCTTATTACCTGTCCGCGTGATTTTTCAACCGGTTCTAATGGTGAATCTTCACGGCATGAAATGAAAATGAATAATACGGTAATAATTAATGCGAATAATTTTATTCGTGCCAATAATTTATAATTCATGTTAACTTTCTTTCGATCTGATTAATTTCTTGTTTTGCTGTTTTGCTAAAAACTCATACAACCAGCCGGGCAGCAGACCAACAAAACCTGTTAATAATGCCATCTGCCATGGAAATTGTATTACTCTTTTTTCTTTTTTAATACCGTCCAGAATTATTTCTGCAGCTTTTTCAGCAGTCATAAGAAACGGCATTTTAAATTTATTGCTACTTGTCATAGGGGTTTCAACAAATCCAGGTCTTATTGTAATTACTTTTACGCTGTAAGGATTAAGCTCAACTCTCAATCCTTCAAGATAATTTGTAACAGCGGATTTACTTGAAGTATAGAAACTACTTCCGGAATAACCACGGTTATCTGCCATGCTCGATATGCCGGCAATAACTCCGCTTTTTCTATCAAGAAAATCCGGCAGAAGTTGCTCAATCCAATAAATTATTCCGAATAAATTTGTACCGTAAATTTTTTCAGCAAACTCAGAATTATAATTACGGACATTCATATAATGACCGGCGCCGGCATTAAGAATAGCAAGATCAACAGAACCAAATTTATCTTTAATTTCCTTATAAGCAGTAGAAACATCATATTTGTTAGATACATCGCACGGCAGCAATAAATACGAACACTTACTCGTTTTAGCTTCTTCTTTAATTTCTTCCAGCAAATTAAATCTTCTGGCAGTTAGAATCAGATTTACATTCTCGCCGGATAATTTAGACGCAAGCGCTTTTCCTATTCCGCTTGATGCTCCTGTAATGAGAATTGTCTTACCTGATAAGTCCATCTATCCTTGTATATTTCTTAATGAACAATTTAAAATTATTTATTCTCGATGGTATCTCCTAATTGTAAGCGCTTTTTTTAGAAGGACAAAAATTTGTATCTTTAACAAAAATTATTCCTCGATTTATTATTAATTTATTAAGGATACTAATGGAGCCGGAATTTGTTGAGATTGATGATGTAATGATTAACACAGAGGTGATGGAAATTAAATTTACATGCGACCTTGAGAAATGTAAAGGCGCATGCTGTACTATGGAAAGTGAATTCGGAGCTCCAATTACAAAAGAAGAAATTGAAGCAATTGATAGAATTTTACCTGTTGTAAAAGAGTATCTGCCCAAAGAACATGTGGACGAAATAAATAAAAATGGTTTCTGGATCAACAGGTTCGATCAATTAATGACAAGAAGTTTGAACAATAGAGCTTGTGTTTTTGTTACTTTTGAAAATGAAATAGCCAAATGCGGAATTGAAAAAGCATACCACGATGGAAAAGTTGACTTTATTAAACCAATTTCCTGTCATCTTTTTCCCATACGGATTTCCAAATTTGGCGGCGATGTTGTCCGTTTTGAAAAATATGAGGAATGTACTCCTGCTCTAATTAAAGGGATTAAGAAAGGAACAACAGTAGTTGACTTTTGCCGTAATGCACTTGAAAAACTTTACGGCACCGAATGGTTTTCTAAATTAAAAGACTCGGTAATCAGGTAATTATGTTATCACTGCAACAAAGATTAGCTTTACAGCAGAAACTATCGCCCCAGCAAATTCAATATCGGAAATTGCTGCAGTTAAATACACTCGCTTTAGAGCAAAGGATTAAAACCGAACTTGAATTGAACCCCATCCTCGAAGAAAGTCTTGATGATGATATCTCCCTTGAACAGCTTGATGAGAATCCCGAAGAAGGCGATGATACAACTAAAGCTGACGATGACGAAGAAACTTATAACAGCAAAGACGATGAGTTTGATCTTGAAGATTTTATGAATGAAGCCGAGATCGATTATGAATTCGAAAGAATAAACCGCAGCAACGATGAAGATAAGGTTCATCCTATCGCACCGCAGAAACGTAGTCTGCGCGATAGTTTAATTGATCAGCTTCACATGCTCGATATAAGTGAAGACCAGATGATTCTGGGAGAAAATATTATTGGAAGTTTAGACCGCGATGGATATTTCAAAGCCGATCTTGAAAAACTTCTTAGCGAAGTAAATATGTTCGAAGGAACCAATCTTTCAATAGCCGATGCAGAAAAGATACTGGGGCTTATACAAACATTTGAACCTGTTGGAATTGCATCCAGAAGTTTACAGGAGTGCTTGCTTATTCAAATAAAAAATTCTTCGTTCGATCCCTATTACTCCTACCTTGCAGAAAAAATATTAGCCGAGCATTGGGATGATTTTGTAAACAAACGTTACGATAATATTCAAAAGGTAATGGATCTTTCCAAAGAAACTCTCCGGACTTCCCTGGATATTATTCAGAGGCTAAATCCAAAACCGGGTGAGGGAAATATTGATTCCGAAGAAATGAACCAGGTAACACCGGACTTTCTTATTGATAAAGTTGAAGACAATTATATCGTAACACTAAACGATAGAAGCGTGCCATCGGTTACAATCAGTAAAACATATCTTGAGATGATTGATACAAATAAGCGGAAGCGAAAAATTTCGGAAAGAGAGAAAGAAACACATAAATTCTTGCGCGAAAAGTTTGAATCGGCAAAATGGTTTATTGCTTCTCTTCAGCAGCGGCGTCATACACTAATGAAGATTATGCGATCGATCTTAGAAAAGCAATATAATTTCTTTGAAAGCGGTCCAAAGTTTTTAAGACCAATGATTTATAAAGATATCGCAGATGAAATAGGAATGGATATTTCTACAATTAGCCGCGTGGTTAATGGAAAGTATGTTCAAAGTCCACAGGGTATTCATGAATTAAAATATTTTTTCAGCGAAGGACTCTCGACAGATAGCGGTGATGAAATTTCTAACAAGCATATTAAAGAACTAATCAAAGAAATTTGCGATAACGAGCCCAAAGGTAATCCTTACAGCGACGATAAAATTGCCAGCATTCTTCAGGCTAAAGGAATCCACATTGCAAGACGTACGGTTGCCAAATACAGGGAACAACTTAAGATTCCGGTTGCACGTCTGCGAAAGCAGCTATGATTTTTATTGATGTTATTCTAATAATATTTTTATTCTCGCTCTTTGCATTTTCACATACGTGGCTCGCCTCGTTAAAAATTAAAAAGAATTTTGTAGAGAAGATGGGAAATAAAATTGCATTTTACCGCCTCTTCTATAATTTGTCCTCGGTTTTATTTTTTCTTCTCTTCTATCTTATATCACCTAAACCGGATCTAATTGTTTACGACTTACATTATCCGTTCGATATTATTACATTTGCACTCCAGATTTTGTCATTCATAGGATTAATCTGGGCGGTTAGAGGAACTAACTTGAAAGAGTTTATAGGAATTTCACAAATTGTTAGATATTTAGATGGTAATTACAACATTTACGATCTGGATGAAAGGCAGGTTTTTAGAAAAGACGGTCCATTTAAATTGGTTAGGCACCCGGTTTATTTGTTCTCAATTTTGTTTCTGGGATTAAGACCAACAATGGATCTGTTTTACCTGGTAATGTTTTTTTGTATTACTATTTATTTTTATATAGGATCTCTTTACGAAGAGAAAAAACTAATTGAGATTTTCGGCAACGAATACCTGGAATATCAGAAATTGGTTCCAAGATTAATCCCTTTTATAAAATAGAAACTAATTGATGATTCATTCGTCAATTGTTCAACAGGAGAATTAAATGAAGATAAGATCAACAACAATTGTTGGAATTATTAAAGACGGAAATGCAGCATTGGGTGGTGATGGCCAGGTTACTTTAGGCAACACTGTTATGAAGCATAACTCGATGAAAATAAGAAAATTACTTAACGGTAAAGTTATATGCGGATTTGCCGGTTCAACAGCCGATGCATTTACACTTCTTCAGCGCTTTGAAGAAAAACTTGAACAGTATAGCGGAAACGTTCCGCGCGCTGTTGTAGAACTTGCAAAAGACTGGCGAGCAGATAAATATCTACGACGGCTCGAAGCAATGCTTGCAATTATTTCCGAAGAAAAAGCTTTCATCGTTTCCGGAACCGGGGATGTTATTGAACCCGAAGATAATATTGTTGCTATTGGTAGCGGTGGAATGTATGCGCTTGCTGCAGCAAAGATGCTAACAAAATACAGCAAACTTTCTGCAAAAGAGATTGTTGAAGAAGCTCTTAAAACCGCTTCGGAAATCTGTATTTATACTAACGATAAAATAACCGTTGAAGAGATATCTAAATGAGGAAAAAGAAAATGGATAACGGCGAACTAATGAAAAATTTAACTCCTACTCAGATAGTAAAAGAATTAGACAAATATATTATCGGTCAGAACGATGCCAAACGTGCTGTAGCAATTGCTCTTAGAAACAGGTGGAGACGTCAGCAGGTTGAAGAAGGAATTAAAGAAGAAATAATGCCTAATAATATTATTCTTATTGGACCAACTGGAGTTGGCAAAACTGAAATTGCAAGACGGCTTGCTAAACTATCCGGAGCGCCATTTATTAAAGTTGAAGCTTCCAAATACACTGAAGTAGGTTATGTGGGTAGAGATGTTGAATCGATGGTACGTGATCTTACCGAGTTGGCTGTTACAATGGTAAGATCAGAAAAAACGGTTTCTGTTCAGGAGAAGGCAGAACGAATGGCAGAAGAAAAAATTCTGGATCAATTGATTCCACCCATTAAAAAATCTTCCACTGGCGA
>JAGVBL010000052.1 GCA_020059785.1 Ignavibacteriales bacterium
AGCTGCCTGATTACCTCTTTGAGCAGCGAATCGGTAATACTTAACAGATAATGCACGGTTTTCTTTAACACCTAATCCTTTTTCATAACATAACCCCAGGAATGCCTGTGCAAGTACCGAGCCATTATTTGCTGCGCTAATTAGTAATTGAATATTATTTCCAACTTCGGACCGGTTTGAATTTTCAGAAATTGTTAAAAAGGCAATTCTAACTTCAGCTTCTTTACTTCCCATCCCTTTTGCTAATTTCCAGTATTCAACTGCTTTATCTCTGTTCTTTTCAACAAGAGAGCCCGAACTATAAAGAAGTCCAAGTTCTATCATAGACGGAACATGATTTTTGCTTACCGCAGTTCTTAAAAAATCCAGTGCTTGTTTCTCTGTAATCTGATTATTATACCCGAGAGCTGCCATTCCTGCCCAAACAAACATTGCTTCAGCATCACCGGATTTTATTTTATCCTTAAGTTGATTTGAAAATTTTTCGTCCTGTAAAAGTCTGAATAGATTTTCTCCAGCTTTAAATGAACCAAGTCTGTAAGCTCTAAGATAACTGGAAGCTGCAGAAATAATATTTTCTTTCATCAGTATTCCGCGTTCAAGAATTTTACCGATAATATAGAGCGCTTCAGGACTCCCGTTCCCGGATGCAAATTTTAATATTCCGAGTCCGGTTGTATCTGTTATTCCAAGATTCTCATTAAAATCATCTAATCCGAACATTCTTTTTAATTCTTTACTATTCTTATTCAACAAATCAGTTACATAGTCATCTCCGCTTTTATCCTCATCCGATTTATCAAAATCGTAAAAGTCCAGGTCCCAGTTTGGATTAATAATTTTAGCCGTTTCATCATTAACAACCGTTCCATTTTCTTTTTGCCCCTTTTCATCAACAGGAATAAAATTCATTTTTTCAAATTGCTTTAACGCATTTTGGGCCGGTTCGAAACCGGCTTTAGCAGATTTATTAAACAATTTGTAAGCTTCATTCAAGTTTCTATTTACAGTTAGATTATCCGTTAATAAAATTGCATAAGCAAATTGAGCTTCTGGTAAACCGGATTCACCGGCACTCTTAAAGTTTACATAAGCTTCAAATGGATTCCACGGCACACCAATTCCATTATAAAGAAGAATACCATAATTGTAACGTGCAGAAGGAAGATTCTGATCTACCGCTTTACGAATCCAGTAAACTGCTTTAACTGTATCTGCTGGAAACCCCTGACCTATTAAATATCTTATACCAAGTTCATGTTGAGCGAACGGATCACCGCGGTTAGCTTCGGTCATTAATAAATATCCGGCAAGAAGTGAATATGAAGGATACTTGGCTTTGAATATGGATGGCTTGTAAAAACGGTTCTCTTTGAATGCTTCGCTGCGCGTTGAATCCTGAGCATAGCATATACCGGCAAACAATAACGCTATAATTATTTTACGAAGCAAATTGTTCCTTTGGTTTTAACACGGGAAAGAATTTTAGTAGAGCCATTTTTTAAGGATGAAATGATTCTTACCATTCTTTCTATTGTAGGTTAGTTCATCCATAAGTTGTTTCATTATATACAATCCCATTCCGCTCTCTGGAAGATTATTTATATCCTTCGGGTCGAAATCGAGGTCGGGTATTACAAAATTATTATTTGCTTCTCCTTCGTCAACTATTTCCATTTCTATCAATTTGTTATCAAGTTTCAGCTTTACACAGATTGTCTTATCTTTTTGTTCCTTGTATGCATGCTTAATAATATTATTAATACTTTCCATAATACATATCTGGAAAGCATTAAGAATATGAGGTTCAACACTATTATCTTCTAGAATTTCCCTTATGTCGTCATTTACTTTTGCAACATTATCATATTCACTAAGTATATTTATTTCGAATTCTTTCAAAAGAGCTATTCTGTTTTTGTTTCGATCTAAATATAAAAAAGTGTTTGATTAAGGACAAAATATTGAACTGTCTTAACTTTAATAAAAGTGGAGTAAATATCAGGTAAGTTGAATTGTAAAGGATGGGAAGATTAATCCTCTTCCCAACCTTATTTAGACACTTTTCAGTTGAAGAAATGTTTCACTACTTGGTTTCTGGTTCTTTCGTTTTACATGTAGAAATACCAAGAGGTAAATACGCCAGGCACCTTCCGGTAAGTGCTGTAAATAATGGTACTAATCCTATTAATCCCCACCATGATTGAAAATTGATTCCAAGACCAATAATTACAAGACCGACAATTATTCTTAGAACTTTATCTGTACCGCCAACATTTTTTTTCATACTAAACTCCTTTGTTTTGGTGTTAGTTAGATTTTATTACCTGAAGTGAAGTTACGCAAAGTTAAAAACATAAGCAAAATAAGGGGTTATATTAGTGTATCATGAAAAAACTGATATATCAAACCGCCTTATTCGCTTATGTCAATACAATCTGTTTCAGTCCGCCTAAGGCGGATTAAACCAACATGCACTAAGATTTCTGAACAGTTTAACCGGAACATTATTTATGATTCCGAGAAAAGCCCATATGTCTCACACGACAAACTTCAAAGGTTACTTCTCCTTGAAGGTAAATGGAACAAGTATTTGCAAAAGCGTTATGGACATTTGATGAAATCTGTTAAATCAAGAGCAAGGAAATCTTTTTTGATTATCGATGATACTGTTATTGCCAAACCTTATAGCAAAGAACTTGATATTCTCTCTTGGATTTATTCCA
>JAGVBL010000342.1 GCA_020059785.1 Ignavibacteriales bacterium
AGCACGGATAAGAAACCTGTTTATGAAATTGCAAGTCAGTCTATTACTGGTGTAGCAACAAATATTATTGCCGGTTTAGGTGTTGGAATGATGTCTACAGCTCTGCCAATTATAATTATTGCGGCTGGAATTATCGGCTCATTTCACTTTGCCAGTTTATATGGAATTGCAATTGCAGCATTAGGAATGCTCTCTACAACAGGAATACAATTAGCGGTTGATGCATATGGACCAATTTCGGATAATGCCGGCGGAATTGCTGAAATGTCCGAGTTGCCAAAAGAAGTAAGAGAAAGAACAGATAAACTTGACGCAGTTGGAAATACAACTGCAGCAATAGGCAAAGGTTTTGCAATAGGTTCTGCGGCATTAACAGCTTTAGCATTGTTTACCGCTTATATGCATCAAGCACAGATAAAAGTTATTGATCTTGCCCAGCCGATAATTATGGGAGGTGTTTTTGTTGGTGCAATGCTTCCATTTTTATTCTCTGCCTTAGCAATGGGTGCAGTAGGAAGAGCTGCTAAACAAATGATTATTGAAGTAGGAAGACAGTTTAGAGAAATAAAAGGTTTAAGAGAAGGAACAGCCAAAGCTGAATATTCAAAATGTGTTGAAATTTCAACTAAAGCTGCTATAAAAGAAATGTTAATCCCCGGTTTAATGGCTGTCTTCATTCCTGTAGTAATTGGATTTATAAGTAAGGAGATGCTTGCCGGATTACTTGCCGGTGTTACTGTAAGCGGAGTACTTATGGCTATTTTTCAGTCAAATTCAGGAGGTGCCTGGGATAATGCCAAAAAATTAATTGAAGGCGGAATTGAAATTGAAGGTTTTACATATGTAAAAGGCTCGGAGGCTCATAAAGCTGCTGTTGTAGGCGATACCGTCGGAGACCCGTTTAAAGATACATCGGGACCATCATTGAATATATTAATAAAACTTATGTCGGTAGTCTCTTTAGTTATTGCGCCGCTTATCAAATAGTCTTATTTTTGTAACCTAATTTATTAACCCTGCTTACATACATTCGCAGTGTTGTAGGCCAAAAGTCCATAGGGAGGTGAAAAGAATGCGAACCAGAAACTACGAGAGTGTTGTTTTAATTAATGCAGCATTGGAAGATGAACAAATTGAAGCAACAGTTTCAAGAATCCTTGAAGTAATTTCCACCAACGGTGGTGAATTAATCGAAGCGGATAAATGGGGAAGAAAACGTCTCGCTTATCCAATCAACAAATCGAAAAGCGGTTACTATCTTGTAATTCGTTTCAAAGCTTCAACCCAACTTATTTCAATTTTAGAACGTAATTATCGGCTGGATGAAAATATCATCCGTTATCTTACTATTGCTCTTGATAAGGATGCGATGGAAGCAATATCTAAACAAAAAGAATCTTCAAAGCAGAATGAAGTTGTTGTTAATGAAGTAGTATCTAACAACAATGAAGGTAATGAATAACAAATTAGACAAGTAAGGGAGGTCACGATGGCTGAATTAAAGATGCCAGAACTTAACAGTGTAATTGTAGCAGGTAACTTAACAAAGGATCCTGTCTTCAGACAAACATCAAATAACACTCCTGTTGTCAATTTTCATATTGCAGCCAACAGAAGATATAAAGACAGCAGCAATCAATGGCAGGAAGATGTTTGCTATGTTGGAGTTGTAGCCTGGAATAAATTAGCAGATAGCTGCAAAGATCGTCTTAAAAAAGGAAGTGCTGTTTTAATTGATGGTGAACTTCAAAGCAGAACTTTTAAGACAGAAGATGGTAAGAACAGAACAGTTGTTGAAATAAAAGCAAAGAGAATTCAATTCTTAAATAAATTCAGCAAGAATATGGAAAATGGTGTCGATATTGCTGTAGATTCTTCTGTTGAAGAATCCGATTACGAAGACAATTCATTCGATAAATTTTTGACTGATGAAGAATCAGATTTAATGAAAAATGGTGATAAACAATGAGAAAAGAAGTAAAACAAAAAAAAGTGAAGAGAACAATCGATAGTTATATCGATTACAAAGATTCTAAACAGCTCCAGAGGTTTTTAACTGACCAAGGTAAAATAATACCGAGGAGAATAACAGGGCTAACTGCTAAACAACATCGTGAACTTGTTACAGCAATTAAAAGAGCCCGTCATCTAGCAATTTTACCATTCGTTTCCGAAGCGGTTAAGTAATAGGGAGTGACACAATGAAAGTAATACTTAGAAAAAACTTTGATCAGCTCGGTAAAGTAGGCGATGTTGTAAACGTTAAAGACGGATATGCAAGAAACTACCTGATTCCAAGACAGATTGCATATCAGGCAACAGCCGGAAATATCCGTGCCCTGGAAGAAGAAAAAAAACAAATTGTTAAAAAAGAAGCCAAAGAACTTGAATCTGCTCAAAAACTGGCGTCGGAACTCGAAAAAATATCTATTACCATTCCTGTTAAGGTTGGTGAAGAAGATAAAATATTCGGTGCCGTTACTCACCAGATGATTGCAGATGCAATTAACGAGAAGGGTTTCGAAATAGATAAACGTAAAATCGATATTACAGAACAAATAAAAGCTCTTGGTATTTACACTGTTTCTGTTAAACTTCATCCAAGTGTTAATGCTTCTGTTAAAACTTGGGTTGTAAGGGAATAGTTTTAAATTTTATATCCCTACTTAATTGATAATTTCAAAAACAAAATTTTAGACACGGAATGAAAGAAATAAGATTTAGACTGATAATCATTCTCGGCGCTATTGCTCTTAGTTTATACTTACTATATCCAACTTTTCAAGACTATCAGAATAACAAAGAGGTTGGTAAAAAACTAGAATCGTTATCCGATAGCATAAAAAAGAGCAATCCTGTTATCTCTTCTATTGAATTGAAGGAGATCATTCAAAATAAAAAGGATAGCATCCTTACAAGTAATCCTGAATACAAATCGGCGCGAGATAAAAGAGTAAAGCTTGGACTCGATTTACAGGGCGGAATGTACCTTGTAATGGAAGTAAACACTGCTAAATTACTTGAACGGTTAGCTAAGGACCCCGACGAACAGTTCAAGCAATTATTAAAGGAAGCTGAGAAAGAAACAAAGTTATCCGAAGAAAATGTTGTTACCATTCTTGCTCGTAAAATGCAAGCAAAAGGAATCCGTTTGAGCCGCTATTTTGGTTCTATCCGCGAGGATGATGCAGATATTCAAAAAAGACTCCTTGAACAGGAATCCGATGCCGTTACCAGAGCAATTGAAATTATTAGCAACAGAGTAAATCAATACGGAGTATCTGAACCCAGTATTCAAAAACAGGGTTCAAGAAGAATTATTGTTGAATTACCCGGTATTTCAAGAGAGGAAGAAGCTAAAAGACTTTTACAGGGAAGAGCTCTTCTAGAGTTTAAGTTACTGAAGGATCCTGAATTCGCTATCCCGATTATGAATAGAATTGATGAAGTTCTTGCAGCTAAAGATTCTTCTGCTAAAACAACACCCGCTGATTCAACAAAACAATTAACTGAAGCAGAGTTTGCAAAACAACATCCATTCTTTTCACTTGCAAGATTAATCGATCCTCAGGGAAGAATGGCTGATGTATTTGTTAAAAAATCCGACCGCGAAACTTTAAACAATTTATTGACAAGACCGGAAGTTTTAAAAGTTATTCCTGATAATATTGAATTTATTTACGAAGCAAAACCGGAAATAGCCGAAGGCGTTGAATATTATAGAATGTATATGGTTAACAAACAAGCTGAACTTACCGGTGGAGTTATTGTTGATGCCCAATCAAACATTGATCCAACTACTTCTGCACCTATTGTTACTATGCAGATGAATGCAGAAGGTTCACGCGAGTGGGCAAGAATTACCGGCTCCAATATTGGCAAACGTTGTGCAATTGTTATGGATGGTCAAGCATATTCTGCTCCTACAATCCATAATAAAATTTCCGGCGGTAACTCCCAGATAAGCGGCATACCAAATCTTGACGAAGCTAAACTTCTGGAAATTGTTCTTAAAGCCGGTGCTCTACCTGCTCCTATTGATATTATTGAAGAAAGGACTGTTGGGCCATCTTTAGGCCAGGATTCTATCAGCCAGGGATTTAATTCAATGTGGCTTGGCTATATGATAGTAGCGGTTTTCATGATTATCTATTATAAAAAAGCCGGAACAATGGCTGACCTTGGAGTAATTGTAACAATCCTTTTAATTCTCGGAATATTAGCCGGATTTCAGGGAACACTTACATTACCGGGTATTGCCGGTATAGTTCTAACAATGGGAATGGCTGTAGATGCTAACGTTCTTATTTACGAAAGAATAAGAGAAGAATTATCAACTGGTAAGACTGTTAAAGCTGCCGTTGAGAGCGGATTTAAACACTCTTTCTCAGCTATCTTCGACTCCAACATTACTACATTTTTTACAGGTGTTATTTTATATCAATTTGGAAGTGGCCCAATTCAAGGATTTGCATTAACACTAATGATTGGAATTGCTGCAAGCTTATTCAGTGCACTTGTTCTTGTAAGAGTAATGTTCGATTTCATGATTTCTAAAGGTTTAAAAATCCAAGTAGGTTAATTTTAGGAGATATTGAATAAATGCGATTATTCGAGAATTTAAATATTGATTTCATGAGTAAAAGAAATTTCTTTTACCTTGTATCGTCTGTAATCATCGCCCTTGGTGCATTGAGTATTATATTCAGAGGATTGGAGTTTGGAATAGATTTCAAAGGCGGTTCCGAAATTGCTATCGAATTCACAAATCCTATTGAAATAAGCCAGGTTAGAAGCGAGGTTGAAAAAATTGGGCTGGGAAATGTTGAAGTAAAAACTTTTGGTGGTTCTACCGGAGTTTTATTAAGAACCGAATTACAAGAAATACCTCAGAATGTTTTACCGCATGTTAAATCCAAGATTGAAAATATAATTTCTAATACATTACCCGGTATTCAGAAACAAATTACTGATTCAACTAACAACTCAATTACATATTCTTTTCCTGATGAGGAAACTACCGACAAGATATATGATAGATTGAATCAAACCGGTTTTCAGACCTTGCGCCTTAATGACGAAGAGATTAAAAATGCTCTCGTTGTTCGGCTTGGAATTTCTGATTGGATAAAAGAAACACTCTCAGAAAAATTTGCCGACAACCCATTTACTGTTCTTAAAGAAGAAAAGGTTGGACCTAAAATTGGTCAGGAATTAAAACGCGATGTTGTTCTTGCAGTATTCCTGTCTCTTGTAGTAATTTTAATTTACTTAGGCTTCCGTTTCAAATTTATTTTTGCAGTTGGTGCAGTTGCTGCTCTATTCCATGACGTACTTATAACACTTGGAATCTTTTCCGTTTTGTATGGTATGATACCCGGATTTAATTTGGAAATTACTACAAGCGTTGTTGCTGCATTTCTTACATTAGTCGGTTATTCAATAAACGATACTGTGGTTGTGTTCGATAGAGTAAGAGAATACTTAAAAATTCATAAAACTTTACCTTTGGAAGAAACAATGAACCGAGCTATCAATAGAACAATGAGTAGAACTATTATTACCGGTTTAACAACTCTTCTAACTGTTATTGTTCTGATGGTTTTTGGCGGCGAAGTACTTAAAGGATTTGCTTTTGCACTCTTTATTGGAATTCTAACAGGTACTTACTCTTCAATTTTCGTTGCAAGTGCATTCGGTTTAGAAGTTGCAACACGAACAAATAAAAAAGTTCAGTTTTAGTTTATCTTATTACATTTATAAAAAAACCGGCGCCATGCCGGTTTTTTATTTTAAAGTTTTCCTGTATGTTATCAACTAACTTTCAGAACAATAAACGTTATATCATCATATTGATCCTCGCTTCCTCTAAAGGATTCCAGATCGTTCACTATTACTTTGCTTATTCTCTCGCTGGTTAAATCTTTATTGGCAACAAGCAGACTCTTCAATCTATTTATTCCATAAAGTTCTTCCTTATTATTCATTAACTCTGTAACGCCATCCGAATAAAGAAAGATTAGATCCCCTTTATTCAATTTAAGGGTTATCTCTTCAATTGTAGAATTGAATACTTCCCCTTTATCCAGTCCTATTCCAACTCCACCGGGCTGATAAATTTCGAGAACATTATCATTAATTCTTATCAATGGAGTATGCCCGGCACGAACAAATGTAATTTCGCTCTTATCTGTATCAATTAATGCTAATGTTAATGTAATGAACCAGTTTTTTTCAATCTCGTTGTAAATTTTCTTGTTGATTTCAATAAGAATTTCTTTTGGCGATTTCAATTCAGAACAGTATAATCTTATCATTGTTTGAATCTTGGACATATAAAAAGATCCACTTAAACCTTTTCCGGATACATCACTTATAACAACAAACAATTTTTTTTCAGATATTTTAATAAAGTCATAATAATCACCGCCAACATGCATTGCCGGAAACATCGTCCCATAGATATCCACTCCTTCAATTTGCAGTGCCACCTTTGGCAAAAGGCTTTCTTGAATTCTTCTGGCATTCTCCAGATCAATTTCAATTTTCTGTTTCTGAATTTCAGAATCATATAATCTGGCACTTTCAATTGAGATTGCGGTCTGACTTGCAGCAGAGATTAATAATTCCATTTCCTTTGATGTAAATTGCGAGCCGGAAATTTTTACTCCGAATAGCAACACTCCTATTACTTTCGATTTTATTATTAATGGAACAATAGTATAGACTTCCTCTTCAAGTATTGCAGAAAATCTTCCTTCGGCAGCTCTTTTAAAATCCTGGCGTTCCAGAACTGCTTTTTTACCTAATTGCATTTCGGAAATAAAATAATTTTCGATTGCCGAGTTCTCATCATAAATTTTAAGATCGGGATTATTAAAACCTTCCTGTCGAACTATATGATAAGCTCTCTCCTTACCAAAATTATTTAGCATAATACCAAAATGCTTTAATCTAAGCGACTTTACAAAAAGCTGTTCAACGGCATTAAGAATGTTATCAGTGCCGACTATTACTGTTACATCATTACTGAATTTAAGAAGGTTCTTTTGAAATAGAAATTGTTCCGGATAAAATTTCTCTGTAAGTAGTTCCTGAAAACGGTCTTTTGTAGACTGAAATACAACAGCAAATATCACAAAGATTACACCGGCAATAATTCCCTGATATTCATCGCTTAAAAAAGAACCAACACTCTGCCCAATAAAATAAATTATAAGAAAATAAATACCGGCTAATGCTGCGGTGGCTGTTCCGTAAACAATTGTATTTCTTATTACATCGCTTACATCCATCAAAGAGTACCTGAAAATAGAATAACCGAAAGCAACAGGAAGCAACGCTATAAGAATTATTGGTGCAAAGTAGGCTGGGTTATTAAAAATTAAACCGGCAATTGACGGGGCTATAAAATTTGTATAAACAAGCGCTAAAATTCCTACAAGGTATGCAAGTAAAATAATAAAGATTGGAACACGCTCTTTTTTGGTTTTTAATTTCAGATAACCAATTAACAATAAAATAAAGCCGGATAAAAATCCTATTCCATTTAAAATTCCAATTAAATTATTCTGAGAAGCATATACTTTTTCGTACCTGTTTATATATACAAAAATAATTTTTATTAGCAGCATTATAATAAAGATACCCAGCGGAATTAAGTAAAGTTTTTTATCGAACCATTTTTTATTTGAATATGAAAAATCCTTCGGAAAAATCGAAAAGAATTTAAACAACATAAATGGCAGAAATATTGCAGCCGCTTGCGATATGTTATCAACAAGTAATGGAATTAGTGGGGTTCTAAATAGAGGGTTATCAACTACCATTCCTCTATAAAGCAAACTGGTCATTGCATTAATTACCAGGACAATACCAATTCTATAAAACAGCGATTGAGTTTTACCATCCGGTTTTACCAGAATTACAACAAAACCCACAATTAGCCATAGAGTAGAAAGAAGTACAAATGCGAGTCCGGGAATATTAATTAGTTTTTTAACAAGCACAGGAGTATCAAAAGTACTGTCTCCTCTTTTTATAGTATATGTAGCATAATCTCCTTTTTGAACTTTATCCAGAATTTGTGTGGCAATAAAATTATTTATGGCTTTTTTACCATCGATTGCAACAAGAATATCACCATTCTTAATTCCAGCTTGATATGTAACTCCATCAATCTTTACCTGATCGAAGATAATGATAGAACTACCATCAGAATCTTTTTTTTGAATCCAGAGACATTCATCATTGGATTGTGCGGTGATATAATAAATAAAGATAAAGTTGATAATGCTTATTATAGCAAAGAGTATAAATGAGGAGACTATAAACTTGGTTCTATTGGCAATATAAAATCTTTTTATACTATTGTGCATCATTTCACCTTAAGGACCAAACAAGTAATATCATCGCTTTGTTCTGCTCCAATAGTAAATTCTTCCACGCTTAATTTAATTTTATCAAGAATCATTTGAGGCGTATTAATAAAATTTTTCAAGGAAATATTTTCCAGGTGGGCATCAGTAAATTCCTCACCATTTATATTCATTGCTTCAGTAATTCCGTCCGTAAATAATATAACAACATCATCGGATTGGAGCTGTAAAGTTTCTGATAGATACGGAACAGTGGTTGGTAATACTCCTAAAATCATTCCCCCTTTTTTTAGTTTGCTAATAGTTCCGTTTCGAATAAGCAGCGGTGGATTATGCCCAGCGTTTACATAAGTAAATTTTTTCTTGTCGTTTTCAAAAAGTCCCCAGAAAAATGTAATAAAACTTCCCATTGTTGTGTTTTCGGCAACAAGGTCATTCATAAGATTGGTTGCATCTGCCAATGGAAGATTTTGTTTGCATATTGATTTTAAAAACGCCTGTAGATTTGCCATTAATAGAGCTGCTGGTACTCCTTTACCTGATACATCTGCAATTGCAATAAGTAATTTATTATTATCGATTTTTACAACATCATAGTAATCACCACCAACCATTTTAGCTGAAGAATTAAATGCAGCTATTTCAATGTTAGAAAACCGTGGAATTACACCCGGTAGTAAATTCTTTTGAATATTACGTGCGGTTTCAAGGTCTTTTTCGAGACGCTGCTTTTCGAGTGTCTCATTAAAAAGACGAGCATTCTCGATAGATATTATTGCGAGACTTCCTACTGAATAAACAAATTCTATATCCGACTTTGAATATTCTAACTCATTTTTCCTTTTACCAAGTATTATCAATCCTTTAGTAACATTTTTAATCTGCATGGGTACAATTAAATCAACTCCTATTTCAGAAAAGACTTTTAAATTATCATTCATATTTTCCCGAAGAACCGGTTTAGTAAAACTATTTGCATAGCAATCCTTTAATGCAGAAGTTAGGTGCGTTTCATCAAAACGATTCTCCAGAATTTTAAACGATTCATCACTACATGTAATTATCGCAAATCTTGATACGAACATTTGGCCTATTAAGGAATAGACAAGAAGTTTGGCAATATTTTCTACCTGTAAAATACCGCTGAATTCTTTACTAAGGTCGAAAAGTGAACTTAATTGGTTAACTTTGCTATCAAGATTTCTGTTAACCTGTTTAAGCTTTTCAACAATCAACGAATTTTCGATTGCTGTAGCACCGACATTCAGAATTGTTTTTAAAAACTCAATATCCTCGTGGTCGTATGCTTTATTTGTTAATCGAGTTCCTAATAAAATAAGACCTTTAATTCCTTCGGAGGATTTTATTATTTGAAAGACCGGGAAATTATTCTCTTTAATAAAATTAATTAGATCTTCACTTTGATCAATCTGATCTGAAACTACCAATGGAAATTTTTGGATAATATTAGACTGAATTCCTTTTGAAGATTTTATTTCCAGGAATCCATTTTCATTTACAAGTGCAATCAAACCTTTAGATGTATGGAATTTTCCTAAACATGTTAACAGAATATTGTTTAACGCAAAGTTTAAATCGAGACTGGAATTTACCAGGTTGCTGAAATCAACAAGTGCAGAAAAATTTCTTAAGGTTGCATTATGATCGGTCGTAAGCATCCCTATTCGGTAAGATATTTTACCAAAATAACTTTGTTCTTATTTCCTGAAACAGTAGAATATTGAACTTCATCCATAAGTTTTTTCATAAGAAAAATTCCAAGTCCGCCAACTTTCTTCTGTTTATAATATTCAACAATGTTAGGTTCCGGAACGTTATTAGGATTAAAGTGAGTTCCTTCATCAACAATTGCAATTGAAAATCTATCTTTATCGAATTTGGTTGAAATAACTATATTGCCATCCGGGGAGTATTTATAGGCGTGTTTAATAATATTTGTGCAAGCTTCATCAACGGCTAAAACAATCTTGCCAACGGTCTCTTCAGAAAATCCGCATTCTTCAGCAGCTCTTCTTGTAAAGTCTCTAACCTGTGCAAGATTATCGGTAGTACTCTTAACAACAAGTTCCTTTTCTATTTTTTTATTTGGATAAATCAAGATCGACTCAACTCGCTAAATTTTTGAATTGCTTCGTTCTCATCCTTGTAGAATTCATATAAAATCGGGAAACCGAGTAGATCAAAAATGTTATAAACATTCTCTTTCATATTAGAGAACTTGATATCCCCTCTGTTTTCACGCATTGTTTCAACGTAAGCCATGAAAACTCCTAAACCTGCACTGCTGATGTATTTTAGATCATTAAAATTAACAACCACTTTGTAGTGCTTGTCGTTAAGCAGTTTGTTAAATACATTTTCAAGTTCAGGTGCGGTGTGAGCATCAAGATACCCATTAACATCAATTACACTTACGGAGCCAACACCCCGTAAGTTGACATTGAAATCCGCCATTCAATACTCCATTTGTTTTTAATTCTTTTTATTCCATTTAATTAATACTAATGTTATGTCGTCGTGCTGTGAATGATCTTTAGAGAACAATGTTAAATCGTGCATTAGAATATTTGTAATCTCGTCCAGGTTTTTATTTTTGTTTTGAAGGATTATTTGCTCAAATCTTTCGTACCCGAAATCGTCATTCCTCGCATTTTTTGCTTCGGGTATTCCATCAGAATAGAATGCAAGAATATCGTCATTCTTTAATACAATTTGCATTTCTTTTAATGAATTTGCAAATCCGTTTGTATAATCAAGTCCAATTCCTATTCCACCCGGTTGTAATCTCTCTACCTTATTATCAGAACATAAAAAAACAGGTGGATGACCGGCCCTTGCAAAATTTAGTTTACCTGCTTCTTTATCCAGAACACCGTAAATAACTGTTACAAAACTTTTCTTATCAAGACTATCTTTTAACACCTCATTTACTTTAATAAGAAGATCCCTCGGATTCGGAATTAATTTTGAGAGGGATTCAAAAATTCCTTTCACTTCTGCCATTATGAATGAAGCAGAAATACCCTTGCCGGAAACATCTGCAACAATAAATCCAAGTCTTTGGTTTTCTAGTTCAAAGAAATCATAATAGTCCCCTCCAACTTCGAATGCAGGAACAAATAAAGCAGCAACCTGAAAATTTTTAGAACATGGAACATTATTGGGTAGAATTTTTCTTTGGATATCCCGTGCTACATCAAGTTCTTTTTCAAGACGTTCTTTCTCAATTGACTCTGCAAGTAGTTTAGCATTTTCGAGAGCAACGGTTGCATAATCTGCAAATGCCTGGAGCGATTTCTTTTCATCTTCATCAAAGTTTACGTCTTTTTGGCGGGCAGTAAATAGAAATCCATTAATCTCACCTTGTAATTTTAATGGAGCAATAGCAATCGATTTAAATTCCTTCATCTCATTCCGTAATTCTGAACTTACCGAATCATAATAAAATGTTTGAACGCGCAGCAGATCGCTTTCTTCATTATCAAGTAACATTTTTATTAGTTTATCAGCATCAACATAAGATATGTTATGAACCGAATTAAGTTCGTAATCATTTCCCTTTTTTGTAACCAGCCATGCGGAGTATGAATTACAAACTTTTGCTGTAATAGATGTTACTGTTTCTGCCAATTCTTTGAAATCGAAAACTTGAGTAATAAGTTTTGTTAAATCCATTAGTGAAGAAGCTTCCTGAGCTTTTCTATCGAATGCTTCAGCTGTTGGAAGATGGAATAAAGTTGTAAAGAATATTACGCCGAAATAGATCATTCCGTAAATCATTGTCAAACTTAATACAGAATAAAGTCCCGGAGAAAAAGAAAAAATAATTTGTCTTATGGTATTCGACTCGTTTAAAAGAAGTCCAAAATTAAGTCCGAACAGAATAGAAAGAATGGTTGAAATAAGTAATAAATAGAGCTTCTGCTTCTTAACCAAGAATGCAATCCAGGCAACACGCAAGGAGTTTAAGCTTATAAGGACAATAGAAACAACAAAGAATGAGTTATAAGGATAGTCGAAATTCTTATCAATTTTTAACAGAAGATTTGAAAAAAATGTTAAAAGAAAGAACACCTGCATAGTATTGAAATATATGCTCAGATCTTTTTTTTGTCTTAGAAAAAATAATTCTCTGAACGATGCCAGAATATAGATTACCGCTACAATAAAAATGAATATAATGATAATTGAAAAGAGTGAGTTAATGATATTAAGATTTGCATCCTTTTCTGCAAGTGAACCAAACAATGAATCTGAAACAGATATGATTGAAAAAATGAGTGCTGCAAGAATTCCCGCATTAAGAACAAGTGTAAATGGAGAATCGGTTTTACTGCTTAAGAGAGGTTTGATATATGAAAGAACAAATAATAATACTAAGAATACCAGCACCTCGTTAATTAATGATAGCAGAAAAGAATCATGTTGCGGGAATATTAAACTAAACAGAAAAAGTAGTATTGAAACAACTATCGCATTTTCTAAACCCTTTGCACGAGTAATATTTTTTAGATTGTTATTGATCATTAATAAGAGTTTAACCGTTTTGAAAAATGAAGTTATTTCACTGAATCTCGGGGATTTATATTGATGCCCTGTTTTTTACGCATAGTTCTTTCGATATTTTTTATTTCTCTTTTAAGAGAATCTGAAAAAGTTTTTTCAAATTTTTTACCTAATGAATCCATTACTATGCCGAATTTTTCCGAATCTTTAAGGTTTCCTTTTGTAAAATTGGCAGCATGTTTGGCCAATTCTTCCGGTTTGGCCAATTCTTCCGGATTAAAATTAAAATGAAATTGTATCGGCTCTCCTTTTCGTGGAGGTCTTGGTGGATTATTAACATCTCCTCTTGGATGTTCTTTAGATGCTGATTCCCATTTGAATGAAAGCAATTTCAATTTTGCAGCAGCTTTTTCCAGATTTACTTTTATACTATCCTCTATCCGGGTATAATGTATTGTTGGAATTTTCGGTATCGGAACAATTACTTTTACCTTATTCGAATCCATTTGATGATAAATTCCGGTTCCTGGTTTTACCCTAATCTTTTCTCTGTTCTTCCGGCTGTTATCAAAATCGATGTCAATCCGGAAATTATCTTTCATATTATTAGCGGCAAGGTGTTTATTAAGGTCAATATCAGAAAGTTTCTCAATGGCTCTTGTGTCAAATTTAAATTCAGTTTGAAAAACAGTATCGGGAGTAATAAAAATGTAATCGTTGTTAGGAATTTCTTTAGCGGAAATTGCAAATGCGCGTAGGTTTTCTACATTTAAAGTTTTATCGCTTAATGGAAAGATCTGTTGCGTTTTATTTCGATTCACTTTCTCAGAGAATGCAATCAAGTCGGCTAAAACCGCTTTTTGTAAATCACCTAATTGTGGGCTTATAGCAATTGCATTTTGATCGCTTTTAAGAACAGATAAGTATATTTCCTTTTTATAAGCTCCCAAAATTGAATCGACCCTGTATTTTTCATCAGGTGATAATTCAAGATAATCGGCAAAGCGTTCGTAATTATTTGTATATGGAATATAAGAAGCGGGTTTTACTTCAAATACACGGTTACCTGCCCCTTCAGTAGAAACAAGTAGTAATTTTTTATTTTCCTTATCAATTGGTAAACTTTGATAAAGAGCAAAATTGAATACATCTTCATTTGTAATTTCAGTGGAAGCAAAAAGTGGTTTTAAATTCTGGGCATAAAAAGAAATTAAATTATTTTTCCCTTCTTCAATCAACTTATTAATACTACGTTTATGGAAACGGAAAAAGACCATCAGTAGAAAAGTTAAAAGAATAATACTGGCAATTGGCAAATACTTTTTTGCAAACTCCTTGAATTTATATTTACTATTTGTCTCTTCCATTTAAGCTCTTAACTCTTTGTGATAAGGTTCCAATAAAAATTTCAAATGTTCTCTGGCACGGAATATCCTTGATTTTATTGTTCCAACTTCCGTTCCTAACTGGTCTGCAATCTCTTTATAACTTAATCCGTCAATATCCCTTAACACTAAAGGCACTTTCAACTTTTCCGGTAACTTAGAAATAGCATTTTGAACAAGCTGCGGTATATCATAATTTTCCGAATGCGGTCCGGTTGGATATTCTCTATCATAATCTCCAATCGGGACAAAAATGCTTCTAACTTTTTTCTTTCTTAAATAATCTCTGCACTTATTAACCGTAATACGATAAAGCCATGTTGTAAACTTGGACTCGAACCTGAATTCCTTTATCTTGTGATAAACACTTATAAATACATCCTGGGAAATATCATCAACATATTCGGTATCGCCTAAAGTAATAAAGACTAGATTTCTAACCTTTTCTTTATGCTTTATTACTAAAGTCCTAAATGTGGACTCGTTTCCGTTAATGAAATTTCTAATTAGAACAAAATCCTCATCCTGTTCCGCATAGCCATCATTGGTATTATTATTTTCCCTATCTTTTTGTAAATTCATTATTTTAGACGATATCTTTAAAGTAATGTTCCGGTACCAAAATTAAACAAAATGTTTGAAATGAAATGTATAAAACTGTATTTTTTCTACAGTATTCAATAACTTATTTGCCAATATAAATATTTATAAAGGATAATACGCAATAACCTTTTTTAATAAAAAAATCTTAACTTATATATAGTTTGTAAACAATTTTAGTAAACCCTAAGGAGAACAAATGAAAATTAAAACAACAGAAAAATATGGTGCGGTAATTATTGAACTAAAAGGTAATGTAATGGGTGGTCCAGAAGCTCAAGAATTCAGCGACCTACTCCATAAATTATTAGATGAAAACAAAAAAAATATTGTAGTTGATCTTGCAGAATGCAAATTCATGAACAGTTCGGGCTTAGGAATGCTTATAAGCGGATATACTACAATGAAAAATGGTGGCGGATCTCTTAAGCTGGCTAATGCTACTGAAAAAATTGAAAGCTTACTTGTTATTACAAAATTGATAACAATTTTTGAGCACTTTAATTCTGTTGACGAAGCCGTTAATAGCTTTAAATAAAATCAGTAGAGGTTGTTCTAAAGTTTTTAAACAAATTTTTCAATTAATTAATTTATTGTAAAAGTTATTTACTAAATCCAAAATTTTTTAGAACAACCTCTATATATACCTTCCATTTATTTACAATCTTAATAGTAGGGGAAATAATGAGTGTTAGTATTATTGTCGGAAGCCAATGGGGCGATGAAGGTAAAGGCAAAATAGTTGATATCCTTAGCGAAAAATTTGATATAGTTGTTAGATACCAGGGCGGTGCTAATGCCGGACATACAGTTCAAATTGGAGACCGTCAATATATACTTCACCTTATTCCATCGGGAATTCTACGAGACAATGTTGTTTGTGTTATTGGTAACGGAGTTGTAATTGATCCGAAAGCATTGCTTGATGAAATTCAATTGTTAGAGAACTCTGGAATTAGCATCAAAGGACGATTATTTATTAGCCAGAACGCTCATCTAATTATGCCATATCATAAGCTACTCGATTCAATTAACGAGAACACCTCTACCAAAATCGGAACAACAGGAAGAGGTATCGGACCTTGTTATATCGATAAATATGCAAGAAAAGGAATTAGGATTGTAGATTTATTAGATAGAGCCGTTCTAGAAGAAAAAATTAAAACCAACATTGAAGAAAAAAATAATATCCTTAGAAAAGTCTATAACCACGAAGAACTAAATGTTGATGATATTATAAATGAATATCTGGAGTTTGATCAGAAAATAGATAAATATATAACCGATGTACCTACATACCTTAACAATGCAATGAACGATGGTAAATCAATTCTGCTCGAAGGTGCTCAGGGAACACTCTTAGATATTGATCATGGTACTTACCCGTTTGTAACATCTTCAAATCCAACTTCCGGTGGAGCTTGCACCGGCTCAGGTATTCCACCCACTAAAATAAGTTCTGTTATTGGGATAGTTAAGGCGTATACAACACGTGTCGGTTTGGGTCCTTTTCCTACTGAAATGTTTGGAGATGAAGGTAATAAATTAAGAGAAGTAGGCGCCGAGTTTGGGGCAACAACCGGCAGACCAAGAAGATGCGGATGGTTTGATGCTTTCTTAGTTAATTATTCCAGAATGATTAATGGTATTGAAAGAGTTGCTATTACAAAACTTGATGTTCTTAGTTACCTGGACCAGATTAAAGTATGTGTGGCATACGAAATAAACGGCAGACAATTAAAATCATATCCTACCGATGTTAACCAGATGATGCAAGTTAAACCGGTTTACGAAACTTTACCCGGATGGAAATCCGATATTTCCAACGCAAAATATTACGACGAGTTACCATCTGCGGCTAAAGATTATCTCTCATTTATATCGCATCAAGGTGGTTTCGAAATAAGTCTTATATCGGTTGGTCCTAGAAGACTCCAGACTATCGAATTATAATCTTTGTCAAAAATTCTCACGTTTCATCTCGCAATTACATTTATTAATTTGTAATTGAATTTGATATCTATGAGAGAATTATATGAAGCTTAATAGTAATCCAACCACAATGAACTTAAAACTTATCCTTATTGTTATTGGTGCAGCAATTGCATTGGGTACACTTTTTTATACCCAGGACCTTGTTAATAAACTGCAAGAAAGAGAGCGACAAATTGTTCAGCTTTATGCTAACAGTCTTGAATATGCAACAAGCTCGGATAACATTTCTAGTGATTTTACGTTTATTTTCGAAAATATCATTCTTCGTATTGATTTCCCTATGATAGTTACAGACGGCAATGACAATATAATTTCAACTAAAGAAGGAAGCGGATATAAAAATATTAGTGTTGAAAAGGGAATGAGCGAAATTAAGATTGAAAATTTTTTAAAGGCAAAGTTGCTGGAACTTAGCGAATCTCATCAACCTATTAATGTTAAAACACCTGACGGGACAATAATTCAAAAAATCTATTATGGAGATTCCGAGATAATTAGAAAATTAAAATACTACCCATACCTACAAATAATATTTGCACTTCTTTTTATTACAATTGCATATTCAAGTTTTAGCTACATTAAAAGAAGCGAACAGAGTAATATCTGGGTAGGGATGGCAAAAGAAACTGCACACCAGCTTGGCACACCAATTTCTAGTTTACTTGGATGGACAGAAATATTAAAAATGAACTATGAAAATCCTGCAAAAGTTTTAGACAGTGTTGATAAAATAAATAACGACCTCGTAAGATTAAATAAAATAACAACGCGATTTTCAAAAATCGGTTCCAAACCGGATCTGGTTGATGACTCCCCCATGGATTCTATTGAACGTGTGATTAAATATTTTGAAAGACGTCTTCCTCAATTAGGTAAAAATGTTGATATTACCGTGGAAGGAGATAAAAATATAAAAGCAAAATTAAATCCCGAACTTTTTGAATGGGTAATTGAAAATCTAATTAAGAATGCGCTCGATGCAATAGAGAATAAAGAAGGAAAAATTAATTTTGCTGTTTTAGATAATAAAAAGAACATTGAAATAGAAGTTTCGGATAATGGTAAAGGAATTGAACACAATAAACGAAAAGAAATTTTCCGACCGGGTTATTCAACAAAACGGCGAGGATGGGGACTTGGGTTAAGTTTATCAAAGAGAATTATTGAAAATTATCACAAGGGAAAAATTTTCGTTAAAAATTCTGTTATTGATGGAGGAACCACTTTTAAAATAGTTTTGATGAAAGCGGAAATTATTACTTGAAATTATTTCCGGCTTTTTACCGGCACCCAATCTAATCATAATCAAGAAAATTCTGCCCCTTCGATTTTCTGTTAAATTCAGCCAAATTATAGGCCTGATTACTTCATTCATTAAGTATTCAAATGGTATAATCTTTGTAAAAGTTAATACAGTCAGCTAGTTTGACTACACATAAGCACCCTCTGTAAACAAATCTAACTGCTGTGGAAGCGCCCTCGACCACAGCAGTCTTTTTATTCAGCAAAACCGATCCTATTCCCACCGCATAATAGAATTTAATTTCTTAAATTTGCCATAGAACCAAACGGAGAATAAATGACTGGTGGAAAAAAGCGTCCTTCGTGGGATGAATATTTCTTAAAAGTTGCAATGCTTGTTTCAGAACGTGCAACCTGCCCAAGGATGCATTGCGGTTGTGTTTTGGTAAAGGATAAGCAGATTTTATCTACAGGATATAACGGTTCAATACCAGGCGATGAACATTGTGAAGATATTGGATGCTTGATTGTCGATAACCATTGCATTAGAACTATTCATGCCGAAATGAATGCAATTCTTCAATGCTCTTCGCATGGAATTAGTACTAATGGCGCAACGGCATACATTACTAACATGCCCTGTACTAATTGCGCTAAAGCGCTTATAACTGCTGGGATTAAAGAAATAGTAATTTTTTCTGACTATCATGATACACTAGCAGAAGAATTTTTAGCTAAAGCTAAAGTGGAAATAAAGAGATTACATATGCCTGGGAATTTAATTGATTATAATCTGGAGAGCTATTCTTCTGCAAAAAAATTTAACAAATAGTATTATTAGATTAATAAGGTATTAAGAATCGGAGAAGTAAAGAATAAAAATGTTGTTATCTAAAGATTATCTTAAAAAATATTATAATCCGGAAAATTTTTTTAACCGAGATTTAAGCTGGCTGGAATTTAATAGAAGAGTTATGGAAGAAGCTCTTAATCCCGATCTTCCACTTCTAGATAAAATTAAATTTATTTCTATCTTCTTCTCGAATTTAGATGAATTTTATATGATACGTGTTTCCGGATTAAAAGAACAAATCCGGGCTAATGTATTCGATACATCTATAGATGGTTTAACGCCGCATGAACAAATCCGGCTTATTGAAAAGAACTTACAACCGATGCTCAAAGAGATTTATGATTATTGGGAAGACGAAGTCCTTCCTAAATTAAACGAAAATAAAATTTATATCTGCGAACTTAATCAACTTACAAAAGATGAGAGAGATGGGATAAATAAGTATTTCCTTAAAGAAATTTACCCAATTTTAACTCCTCTTGCTTTTGATCCCGGCAGACCTTTCCCCTACATTTCAAATTTGAGTTTGAGTTTTGCAATTCTTGTAAAGAAATCCAACGGCGAAAAGCATTTTGCAAGAGTAAAGGTACCAAGTATTTTACCACGTCTTTTAAGATTGGATCAAATTGTTAAAACAAAACCATCAAATGGAAGTGTAAATGGTAGTTATAAATTCATTTGGATCGGCGATTTAATAAGATCCAACCTGAATTTACTTTTTCCGGGGATGGAAATTGTTGAGGCATACAGGTTTAGAATTACAAGGGACACAGATCTTGAAATTCAGGAAGACGAAGCTGATGATCTTCTACAACTTATTGAAGAAAACATTAAGCAGAGAAAATTCGGCTCCGTAGTTAGATTAGAAGTTGAAAATCAGATGCCCGAATACATGATTGAAACATTAATTGAGAATCTGGAAATATCAAGAAACGATTTGCATGTAATAGACGGTAACCTTGGATTAAGTGATGTAATGATTATTAACGATTTACCGCTACCTCACTTGAAAGAAAAACCATTTCACCCGATTACACCTAAAATATTTCTTGAAGAGGAAAATATCTTTTCTCTTATTAAGAGAAATGAAATTTTATTGCATCATCCTTACGATTCATTTGCACCAGTAGAAGACTTTATTAAAGAAGCATCGCGGGACCCCGACGTCCTGGCAATTAAACAGACTCTTTATAGAGTCGGTTCTAACTCTCCAATAGTAAAATATTTAATTGAGGCAGCCGAAAGAAAGAAACAGGTTGCAGTTCTTGTTGAGCTGAAAGCCAGATTTGACGAAGAGAACAATATCTTCTGGGCACGTGAATTGGAAAAAGCCGGCGTTCATGTTGTTTATGGATTGTTAGGACTTAAAACCCATGCTAAAATGACGCTTGTTGTAAGAAAAGAAGCTGAAGGCGTTCAACGATATGTTCATTTAAGTACTGGCAATTATAATTTATTTACATCAAGATTATATACAGACTTGGGGTTGTTCACGACAGATGAGGATATATGTGCGGATGTTTCTGAAATTTTTAATTACTTAACAGGGTACTCAGAACAGAAAAGCTATAGAAAATTATGTGTCGCTCCAATTAATCAAAGAGAAAGATTCCTGGAATTGATTGATAGAGAAATAAAGAACGTTTTAGCCGGTGGAAAAGGAAGGTTAATTTTTAAAATGAATTCCCTTGTAGACCCCCTTTTAATTGCTGCTCTATATGAAGCATCCAATCGTGGAGTAAAAATTGATTTAATTGTTAGAGGGATCTGCTGCCTGGTTCCAAATGCTCCGGGTTTAAGTGAAAATATAAGAGTTATCAGTATTGTAGGAAGATTTCTGGAACATAGTAGAATTTATTATTTCTATAATAACGGTAACGAAGAATTCTATTTAAGCAGTGCAGATATTATGCAAAGGAATCTTGATAGAAGGGTGGAAACAACATTCCCGGTACTCAACCACGAACTTAAAAAATATATTAAAGAGGGAATATTATTTTCTTGCCTGTTCGATAATGTAAAAAGTAGAGTCTTATTACCAACGGGTAAATACATTTTTAACAGAAAAGTTTTTACTGAATGGTCACTCAACCATCAGGAATACATGATGGAATATGCTATAAAAAAAGCTGAAAGCAAGAAGGAGAATAAAATAAAAAAATAGTTTCCTAATCGGGTAAACGAAGCGAAAGACCAATCTTTCCGTAAATGTTATTTTGTTCACTTAATAACAATCCGCCAATTGAGAAGTCTATCTGTAGATTATATTTAAGCAAATGAGAAAGACCAAAACCTGTAATTAAATTTTTCAAGAAAAATTTTTCAGTCTTATCATAAAATTCTATAAAAAATAATGTTCTGCCTATTACTTTATATTTTAAAAAAGCTGAAAATATATACTCGAATTTTCCAATTGTGCTATTTCTTTGTCCGCCAATATTAGCACCTATAAAATTTCCCTTACCAAGATTTTGAGAAGCAGCAATAATAATACCCGGTTCCATTTCCCGGGGTCTTAAATTTACATTACCGTTAAGTAGGTTAAGATTGATAATTAAAGCAGCATCAGAAATAATATCTCGGTTTTTTCTCAATTGTATTTTGGAGCCTACAAATACTCCCCTAATTCCTTTAGAAATGTTTTCTATTCCGGAATTAAGCACTCAACCAATAAAATATTCCGCACCTATTCTTAATTCAATTGCTTCACTTAATCCATTCCGTATTTGAGTATTTCCAAGAATTAAATTTTCATGCTCTTCTATAAAATTATTTTTATAGAATTTTTGTTTTTGATATTCGAAGCCAACTTCAAATTGAATATCATTAACCGGAACTAAAAATGCGGACTTAGAAATAAGGGGATGGTCGGTGATTATTTCTGAAGACTTACTTTGTGCTAGTGAATTGAAATTCAATACCAAACTAAGAATGAAAGATTAATTATTCGATTCACACTTAAGTAAAAATTCTCCAGAGTTGGGCAACGAGTAAGCAAATTGTTATACCCATCATTATTGGCAATAATGTAGCTAATAAAGTCCATTTCCAGCTTTTAGTTTCCTTGTAGATTGTAAAAATTGTTGTGGAACAAGGATTGTGAAGCAAACTGAACAGCATCAAATTTATTCCTGTAAGTGTAGTCCATCCCCCGGCTTTAAGCAGCATCGAAACATCATCAATATTATTTAATTCAAACATCACACCCGAGCCAGAACCAACACCCGTAACACCGGTAACTAAAACAGTTAACATCAACACGGTTGGAATTACTATTTCATTTGCTGGTATTGCTATAACATAAGCAAGAATAATTACTCCATTCAAACCTATAAAGAGTGCAAACGGATCAACAAATCGAATAAAATATTCGGCTAAACTTATTCCCTGAATATTAACGTTTGCAACCAGCCAAATAACAATGCCGGCTGGAATTGCAAATACAATTGCACGCCATAATACAAATAGGGTCCTATCTATTAGCGATGTGTATAATGTTTGTAGAATTCTTGGTGGTCTGTATGGTGGTAATTCCAAACTAAATGCAGAAGCTTCTCCCTTAAGCACAGTTTTTGATAATGACCAGGAAACAACAAGACTAAAAAATATTCCAAGTAATGCCACACTTACAACAGCTGCTGCTGAAGCAATTCCTCCATAAATCGGCGGAACAAGGTTGCCGATAAAAATTGTTGCAATTAATATTTGAGTAGGCCATCTGCCGTTACAAAGTGAAAAATTATTTGTGATAATTGCAATCAGACGTTCACGCGGACTATCAATTATTCTTGCTGCAATAACTCCGGCTGCATTACAACCGAATCCCATTGTCATTGTTAGTGCTTGTTTTCCATGAGCACCTACGCGTCTGTAAATATTATCCATATTGAATGCTACACGAGGTAAATATCCAAAATCTTCTAACAAAGTAAACATCGGAAAAAATATTGCCATAGGTGGAAGCATTACACTTACTACCCATGCCATTGCAAGATAACCACCATCAATTAAAACACCGTTAATATACCAGGGAATATTTATTGATGAAGCAAGATTTTTTAAAAAGGGATGAATCGTATCGACAAGAACACTTGCAATTAATCCGGAAGGATAATTAGCACCAATAATTGTAATCCAGAAAACACTTGCTAAAAGTAAGAACATTATTGGAAAGCCGGTCCATTTATTAGTAACTATCTGGTCAATAAATTTATCAAAATCAAATTGAGATTTTTTTCCCTCAGTAGTAACAACTTTGTTAGAAATGACTTCTGCTTCTTTATAAATCGATTCGATTAATGAATCATGGAAATAATCACCAACTTCCCACCGGAGTTTATTTGCAGTTGCAATTATTGAGTTATCATGTATTGTTTCAATTTTCATAGTACTCTTTTTATGTAATTAATGAATCAACTCCGCTATTTCACCGGAACGGACTGCATCAATAATTCTTTGATCTCCTTCCAACAATCGCAGAGCAATCCATCTTGTATTGGGTAAATTGGGGAATTTTTGTTTAAGCATTCTGTTTATTTCCTCCACTGCTTTATTCACACCTTTAATATCGCTGCTTATCCTATAAGGTTTACAGATATAAGAACCACTGGCAACATCATAAATGCTTTTTAATAATTCCTGTATACCAACTCCCTGGCGTGCGGCAGTTGGAATTACCGGAATTCCTAATACCTTAGAAAGGTTTCTATCATCAATTTTTATTTTATGTCGTTTTGCTTCATCAATTAAATTTAGACATAATACAGCTCTATCGGTAATTTCAAGAACCTGCAAAGCAAGATTCAAATTTCTTTCCAATCTGGTAGCATCTATTACAATAACTGTTACATCGGGTTGTCCAAACAAAATAAAATCCCTTGCAATTTCTTCATCGGTACTGGTTGATAGTAAGGAGTAAGTACCGGGAAGATCCACAATTTTGAATCTTTTATTTGAATAAATGAATCCCCCTTCAGCCCGGCCAACTGTTTTGCCAGGCCAATTACCTGTATGCTGTCTTAATCCAGTTAGACTATTAAATACAGTACTTTTTCCTGTATTAGGATTTCCTGCTAATGCAACAACAAAATCGAAATTGCTCATGTCAATTCCAAGCTTTACCAGATTGGTTAAATTATGAGCAGGACAATTAGCACATTTTTCATTATCAAATGAATTCATAAAAGATTCTTTCGCTTAATAAAAATTTTATCGCTTTGATTTTTTCTTAATGCAACTGTTGTACCTCTAACTTCGTAAGCTGTAGGATCTCCACTCAAACTTTTCAATCTTGCTTTTATTACTGTACCGGGAACAATACCAAAATCAAGCAGTCTTCTTCTCTGCTGCCCCCGTAATGACTTTGAAAGTCCCACAATAACTGCTTCTTCACCAACCGGAATATTCGATAATGTATCACGACTTTCGATCAGTTCCTCACTATCACCTATTGGAACTACCTGTATGTTGAATGAAAGAATTGGACTAATATTTAATTCTTCGCCCTCACATTCAATTCTGATATTAGTAGTATTTTTTTCAATAAGCCTAATAATCATGCCTGGAGATAGACCAAGAGAAGTTAATTTCGAAAAAACTTCCAACGGTTGATCTTCTATATGATAAATTTTTGCAATATCTCCTTCCTTAAGATCCGTTAATTCTATCCCTTTCTGTTCTGGTATTTCAACATTTTCAGTAGGAATTGGATCTCCATGAGGATCTTTAAGAGGGTTACCTAATTTTGCCGCTAACCGGTTTACTTCATCATCTGTCAATTTGTGTTCTTCGAGCTCTGCTAATATATGCCACTCTTCTTCCCTGATACTAGTATTATCGGCAAGATGTTTTTCCCAGAGTCGGTGAATTCTAATAATTTTTAACGCATAGGATTTTCCTTCCGGGGTCAAATGTATTTTAGTACCTATTCGCTTAACTAAACCCATTTCCTCAAGTTTAACAATTATTTTAGAAGAGTGCCCTTGTGAAGTTGAAAGGAATCCGCTTATGCTGATTAATGTGCAATCAGTTGAATTGTATTCACACTCGAAAAGGTGTTTAAGAGCATCCTCTAAAAGAATTTTTTCGTTATTGGCTTTTATTCTTCTCCATTTATTTAATAATCCTTTTTCAGGATAGAAAATAAAAGCGAGTATTGAAATCGCAAGAAGCAAAATCACAACAATCAAATTATCGTTCATAATTTCTTATTATTCCTCTATTAATCTTACAAAAAGATTATCAGTAACTTTTTTACTAAGAGTTATATTTTTCTTTTTAAACATTACAGAAATTGAGTTGTCATAATTAACTTTATCTACAATCTCCAATTTAGAACTTAATTTTAATCCGACTTTTTTCAGATAATTAATCAGTTCACTATCTCTGTCATTAACCCTAATTAATTCATATTTGTTATTAGTTTCTACCTCGGAAAGCAGAATAACATTTGGTATCTCCGGTATTGATCCATTTTTTTTGGGTATCGGATGTCCATGAGGATCAAAATCAGGATTACCCAGAAATTCATCTATTTTATCAATCAGAAAGTCCGAACTATAATGTTCAAGTTTTTCTGCTTCATCATGCACTTCGCTCCAATCCAATCCTAATACATTAATTAAAAATAATTCCCATAATCTATGTCTTCGAATTATTTTTAAAGCTGCTTTCTCTCCATTAGGAGTTAACATGATTCCCTTATATTTTTTATACTTAACTAATCCTTCCTTAGATAATTTTTTTGCCATATCACTAATTGCTGAACTTGAAATTGAAAGATGATTTGCGATCCGTGAAGTTGATGCATTATTCTCCAATTCGGTACTATAGCTGAATATTGCTTTGAGGTAATTTTCTTTAGAAATAGTCGGCATAAATTATTTTTTTGTACAAAGTTAAGCTTGCTTAACAATTAAGTCAAGATTGTTTATAGAATTCCGAATATTTTGTTAAAATAGCCAATGTTAAATTTATATATCTCTTTATGTAAGAAAAAGTAAAATTCTTATCTTTCGTGTCAAATTTTAGGAGAATTAATGCCCAATTTGCAAACAGATTTAATTTTAGAAGCATTAAGAACTGTAAATGATCCGGACTTAAACCGCGACCTTGTTTCATTAAACATGATAAAAGATATCAAGATTCAT
>JAGVBL010000163.1 GCA_020059785.1 Ignavibacteriales bacterium
GCTTGAAGTAGTAATGGCTTTCTTAATATCCTTCATGTTTGCATGAATTTTCCACTCACCAATATTTTGAAATTTGGCAGATGAATAGAATAAAACAAATAAGATTACCAGCTTCAACTTACTCATTATCTCCCCGCAATTTTTAGGTTATTTAATAAAGTAGTTAGGCAAATTTAGTATTTTCTTTTTGAACTAAAAGTGTAATAATTACTGAAATAAAAAAATGGTAGAATTTTAATTCATGCACTATTCTTATGAAGCATATTTCTCATAGCTTCGAGGTTATTTGGTGAGATTAAATATTTACCTAAACTATCTCCGTCTTCCTTTTTACCGCCGTGGAAATCCGAACCACCAACTTCAAGTAAACAGTACTGGTTTACAATTCCCCTGTAAAAATTAATTTGATTTTCTGAATGACTCGGGTGAATTACTTCAATACCATCAATGCCGGCTTTAATCAAATCGATTAGTATAGATTCTTTCACATAACCCGGATGGGCAATAAAAGAGAGTCCTCCGGCATCACTAATCAGTTTTGTAGCGCTTTGAGGGGAGACGTGTATTTTTCGTTCAAATGCAGGACCGTAATCGCCAATATATTTTTCAAACGCCTCATAATAATTGTTTATTAAACCGAGGTTAACCATTGCATTGGCAATATGCGGTCGTCCTATTGCAGAATTTTGAGCATGGTCCATTACATCATCAATAGTAATTGATAAACCGAGGTTACGTAATTTTTGAACAATCCTTTTTGCACGGTGAAGTCTCTCATCTCTGAAAAAGCTTAAATACTTCTGCAACTCATCGTTATCAATATCAATAAAATAAGCAAGCAGATGAATCTCTTTTTCATCAAGGTCAGTGCTAATTTCAAGTCCGGGTATAACCTCAACGCCTATCTCTTTACCAACTGCCATCGCCTCTTTAAGTCCGTTTACACTATCATGATCAGTAATGCTTATTACATCAAGTCCCACTTTTTTAGCTTTTAGTACTAACTCGGTAGGGGAGAATGCACCATCCGAATAAGTAGTGTGCATATGGAGATCAATTTTCATGGACATAATCAGCTGAATAATTCCTTGAATTTTTCGTAATCGGTTATTCTAAGTTTGTTTCCGTCCAGTTCAACCAATCCTTTTTTAGCAAACGAGTGAATGGTTCTTGAAATAGTTTCTCTGGAAGTTCCCGCCATATTTGCTAAATCCTGCTGAAGGGGAAGTTTTTCAATCTCCACTTTGCCTTGTTTAATTTTGCCTACATCATCAGCTAATTGAAGAAGGACGGTTGCAACTTTACCTTCGGCATCCTTAAGAGAAAGGGCTTTAATTTTGGCATCGGCAGAACGTAATCGTTTTGTAAGTTCTTGCAACAATGAAATTGCAACTTCCGGAAATTCCTTAAGAAGATTAATGAAATCGTTCCGCTGAATAAGGAATAATTCGCTATCTTCAATAGCAACAACTGTAGCCGACCGGGTTTGACCATCAAGGATAGCCATTTCACCAAAAAAATCACTTTCAGATAGAATTGTTAAAATAACTTCTCTGCCATCCCCGCTTGTTCTTGCAACTTTTACTTTACCTGTAACTATAACAAAAAGTGCAGTACCAACTTCATTTTCCATGAGTATTACGTCATTCTTAAGATAATTTTTTCTTGTTCCTATTTTTTCAATTTTCTCGATTATTTCCATAGGGATCTCCGAAAAAATTGGAACATAAGCCAAAAATTCTGATGAGGACATTTTCACCTCGAATAAATTTTCACTTAATAAAATAAAGGAATGTTCTAATGCAAGATAAACTTTTCTTATAAAAGGGACAATGATTTATTTTTTTTATAACACCCAATCAATTCAAATTGATACTTCATAGTCGAATTTTTATATTAGCAGACAGAATTCTCAATAAAATAGTATCGGAGGAAAAAGAAATGGCAGTAAAAGTAGGGATCAACGGATTCGGTAGAATAGGCAGATTAGTTTTCAGCGCTCTTGTTAATAAAGGTCACTTTGGAAAGGAGGTTGACGTAGTTGCTGTTGTGGATGTAAGCACAGACGCTAAATATTTTGCTTATCAATTAAAATATGATTCAGTTCATGGAAAATTTATTGGAACAATCGGAAGTGAAAAGAGCGATCCATCTCTTGAAACTGACGATGTATTGATTGTAAATGGCAAAAAGATTAAATGCGTACTCGCACAAAAAGATCCTTCCCAATTACCATGGAAGGAATTAGGTGTTGATATTGTAATTGAAGCTACCGGATTATTTAACGATAGTGAAAAAGCAAAAGGACATTTAGCAGCCGGTGCTAAAAAAGTGTTACTTACAGCACCGGGTAAAGGTGATGTTAAAACTATTGTAATAGGTGTAAATGATAATGAATATGATCCGGCAAAACATAATATTATTTCAAACGCATCATGTACAACTAATTGTTTGGCTCCGGTTGTTTATGTGTTACTTAAAGAAGGAATCGGAATTGAAACCGGTTTAATGACAACAATTCACGCTTATACAGCTACTCAAAAGACAGTTGACGGTCCATCCAAGAAAGATTGGAGAGGCGGAAGAGCCGCTGCAATAAATATTATTCCATCAACAACCGGTGCTGCAAAAGCAGTTGGCGAAGTTATGCCGGAAGTTAAAGGAAAATTAACTGGCATGTCATTTAGAATTCCTGTTGCGGATGTTTCCGTTGTTGATTTAACTTTCAGATCAGCTAAAGATACTTCCATTCAGGAAATTGATGACCTTTTGAAAAAAGCTTCTGAAACTTACCTGAAAGGAATTTTAGGTTACTCAAATGAAGAATTAGTATCAACCGATTTCATCCATGATGACAGATCTTCCATTTACGATTCACTTGCAACAGTGCAGAATAATTTAAAGGGTGAAAAGAGGTTCTTCAAAATAGTTTCCTGGTATGATAATGAATGGGGATATTCTTGCCGCGTTGTTGATCTTTTGTTAAAGATCATTAAGTAGTACTCAATATTATTTGTTAAGACGCAGATTCTTAATGAGACTGCGTCTTTTTTTATATCATATTTGAAGGATTACGGAGGAATAAAATGAAAAAATTAAGTATCGATAAAGTTGACCTTAAAAGTAAAAGGGTATTAGTGCGTGTCGATTTTAATGTTCCGCTTGATGAAAATCTGAAAATTACAGACGATATCAGAATTACATCAGCACTATCAACAATCAAAAAAATTATTGATAACGGAGGCCGGACAATTTTAATGAGCCACCTCGGAAGACCGAAAGGCGGTCCAAATCCTAAATACAGTTTGAAACCGGTTGCTGTAAGGTTGGGTGAATTATTGCAGATGGATGTTAAGTTTGCCCCGGATTGTATTGGCGATCAGGTAAAAGCAATCGTAAATTCGTTAAAGGATGGTGAGGTTCTACTCCTTGAAAATCTTAGATTTCATGCACAGGAAGAAAAAAATGATCCTGAATTTGCAAAACAGCTTGCTGAACTTGGTGATGTTTATATAAACGATGCATTCGGATCTGCACACCGTGCTCATGCTTCTACTGAAGGTGTAACAAAATTTATAAAAACATGTGCATCAGGATATTTGATGCAGAAGGAACTCGATTATCTTGGCAGTGCTGTTTCTAATCCTGTAAGACCGTTTACTGCAATATTAGGCGGTTCAAAAATTTCCGGTAAGATTGATGTAATAGAAAATCTGCTTCCAAAAGTAGATTATTTATTGATAGGTGGTGGAATGGCTTATACATTTTATAAAGCATTGGGCTATGAAATAGGAACATCTTTACTTGAAGCAGAAAAACTTGATCTTGCAAAAGAAGTTCTGGAAAAATTCAAGAATTCCAATGCTAAGGTATTACTACCAAAGGATAATGTTGTTGCCGCAGAATTTAAGAATGAATCTCCTTCAACTGTAGTTGATGCTGATAAAATTCCATCGGATAAAATGGGGCTGGATATCGGTCCAAAAACTATTGAAGAATTTAAAAATGTTATACTTTCCAGCAAAACAATAGTGTGGAACGGTCCGCTCGGTGTATTCGAGTTTGATAAATTTGCCGCCGGTACAAATGAAATTGCACAAGCACTTGCTGAAGCAACTTCTAAAGGTGCAGTTACAATAATTGGTGGCGGTGATTCTGCTGCAGCCATAAGCAAAGCCGGTCTTGATGATAAAGTATCTCATGTTTCTACAGGTGGTGGTGCATCACTTGAATTTTTGGAGGGGAAAGTTCTACCGGGTGTTGCTGCATTGAATGATGATAATTAATTTCAAATGACCAGGACAAGATCATATTACTAAAATATTCCTGATCATGCTCCTGGTCTTAATCGATTTTAAGTACTAAGCGTACCTATAAACGGGTGATAAACCAGCCGTAAGTTTAGAGAAAAAAAGGAGATATCAGAAATAACGATTTTGCGTCCCGCAAATGCGGGATTAAAAGAGGATATCTGAAGTGAAGGTACGCCGAATGAAGTGTCCGAAATGTGGTTCGTTATCTTACTCATCGGATAATGTAGAATCCAAGAGAATACTTAGACAACTACAGACCTACTGTGATAAATATCCAAGACTCATTGAGTTTTTCAACCGTAATTTAGATAAGTTGCTTACACACCATAAACTTCCAAAGATTAAGAAAACAAATAATGTTGCAGA
>JAGVBL010000016.1 GCA_020059785.1 Ignavibacteriales bacterium
AGTTGTAGACCCGTATTCGACGATTCGTTTATCCCGTTTCAATTCTACTATAGTGCGATTAAGACTTTTCCAGTCGAAATCATCTCTATTGCTTCCATCTATGTTTCAATTCTACTATAGTGCGATTAAGACTCCAGATTCCCGAGCCGGGAAGATCTGCTAAAAAAGTTTCAATTCTACTATAGTGCGATTAAGACGGTCGCCGGTTCTTTATTTATTATAATTCAAGAATGTTTCAATTCTACTATAGTGCGATTAAGACTAATTGCCCAGTTTATTCTCCCCCAAAATAACACTCGTTTCAATTCTACTATAGTGCGATTAAGACGCAGGTGAAGAGTTCTTCTACAACTATCCACAAGGGTTTCAATTCTACTATAGTGCGATTAAGACATTTCAATCAGGTGTAGTTCGTATTCCTCCAAAAACGTTTCAATTCTACTATAGTGCGATTAAGACCGCCCGAAAAACGGGCAAATTTGATAATATTCTAACAATTTTTTACAATATGTGTCGTCAACCTATAATAGTGCAAAAAAGTCAGGGGTTCGACGACTATTCTATATGAAGCTGTCAATTTCATTCCTTTCAACACCAATAACTCCCCTTTCATGATAGTTTTGAGAGTCGAATGTATAATAAACAACACTATCTTTTTGCAAGTTAATAATTTCTTTAATGTTTTTCTTAATAATTTCAAATTCAGACTCAGTTACTTCTCCTTCGAACACTGAATTTTGGACCCAAATAAGATGCTGCCGCAAATATTTTAAAAGTTTTACACCCCGTTTAGGCATTGCATCATATACAATTATAAGATACATAATTACCACCAGATTTTGAACGGTTTATATTCTTTTTCGCCCAGTATATGTTTAATAATCTTATAGCATTCAAGTCGTATTAAATGGCGATAGCTAACTGATTTATTTAACTGGCGATGTTGAATTGTAGTTTTAATTTTTTCATCAAATTCTTTAAGATAAATTTTTCTTCCTTCTTCGGTAAGATAGCAGCAGTTAAGTTCTTTGTTGAAATGTTTTTCCTGAATCTGATTTTTATTCAACAATGAAAAGATAATTCTATCTGATAAGAGCGGTTTAAATATTTCTGCAATATCCAATGAAAGTGAAAATCTTCGTTCCCCCGGTTGATGGAGAAAACTGATAAGCGGATTAAGCTGGGTTTTAAATATTTCACTAAGCACAAGAGTATAAACAAGAGAATTACCAAATGATATTAGTGCGTTAATTGGATTTTGAGGCGGATGCTTTTGTCGTTTTTCGAATTTAATTTCCTGATCGATTATCAAATTCCATGAGATGTAATAATTAGAGCGGATGTTTCCTTCGATACCCATAAGTTCCTGAACTTCGTTTGTATTTTCTATTTTTGCCATCAATTCATCTGTCTTATTAATAAAATGTGAAAGGTCTTTATCCCTTGCATTATAATAGAGCATATTTTTTCTAATGTTATCTGCAGATCCTTCAACAAATCTTTTTGCTAGAGATGTGCGTAGTTGATTATCAAGATACGTTTTGACCTGTTCAACTAAAAGTTTACCGGAGAGGTAAGGCATACGAGGATAGAAAGATGATGTATAATAGCCGTAATAATTAAATAAATGAAAGATAATTTCTTTTTGGGCAAGAAAGTTGAGAAATTTTGTATTGAATCTTAGTTCACTAAAGCAGTAAACGGAATCGATATCCTCAACAGGTATAGGTTTGCGTGGAAGTTTTCTGGGTTCTAATTCTTCAGTTTCATTTTCTTTCAATGAATCGTCATCCACCTGAATTTCGTCTTCTTTACTTACTATTTCCTCTGGCTCAATGTTTTCGCCAGGCTCGAAGTAAAGTGTGTTATCTTTGCGGATGAGTTTACCGCTGCTGAAAATGTAATAGTTACGTTTCATTTTACTCCGGATAATTATGAGATTAATGGATTGCAAGATTACAAGATTGCAAGATTGCAAGATTATTTGAATATAATGAGTATAATGGTTTTATGTTATTTAGATGTTATTTAGATTTTTTTTAATGTTATAAGCTCTTAAATATTTTATGAAGTTGGCTAACTGTTTTATAATGTCGAGAGCATTAATGTAAACACTTTCAAATTCCTCTTTTGTAATATACTTTAGATCAAGGGCTACGTATAACATTGAACGTACTTCACCCGCAGAACCTTTTGAATATCCAAGAAATTTTATGAACTCCCTGTTGTTATCTCTTTCATAACCTTCGGCAATATTATTCATAATCGAAACAGCCGCTCTTTGAATTTGATCTCTTAATCCGTAATCCTTATTAAATTTCTGCAAATAGGTTAAGTCGTAAATTGATTTTACAAAAACCCTTGCATCCTGCCAAACTTTTAATTCTTCAAATGCTTTAAACATTTCGCACCTCATTTACTTTGTATAAATATTTTTATAATTCAGCAGTCATATAATTTCATAATCTTGCCAATATTGTAATCTTGTTAATCTTATTAATCTTGTAATCTTGTTAATCTTGTAATCTTGTTAATCTTACCAATCTTGTTAATCTTGTAATCTTGCCAATCTAATAATCACACATAACACAAATCATAGTACGCACATTGTTTACAAAACGGTTTATTAATAACATCCGGCGGAGTTACACTTTGCAGAATATTTTTTATTTCATTCCGGATATTATTTAATTCAATTCTATCCTTTTCAGTCAGTTCTACTTTTACTTTTTGTTTTAGTTTAGGATAATCAATTTCTCCGGTAACTCCTTCAACTCCTTTTTTTTCTAGAACTGAGATATAGAATTTCACTTGCCAGATGTGAGTTTCTTCCATTTTATCAGATTTTTTAATTTCATGAATTGTTTTAGTTTTTTCGTCGTAGAAATCTAGAACAATATCATCTTCATCATCAGAGATATGGATTTCGTGTTTCTGACGTTCGTAGGTAGAGTCAGAAATGAATTTGCCTAATGCAACGGTATCAGATGTCTGTTCCATATCTATATTGCGAACAAAGAACCATAGTTTTCTATGACAAATGAAATAATATGATATTTGAGTGCCGGTCATTTTTGAGAGATAAATTAGAGTAATCAGTAAACAGTAAGGGGATTAAAACTTAGATTGATAGATATCAACAATTTATTTAAGGATAAGAGCAAGTGATACATAGAGACTCTTAATAACCATATCAAAATCCGGAAGATTTTTGATAAGGTGAGAAAGTGAATTATTCCATGCTTTTCGAGCATTTTCTAACCGTTTGTTATCGAAGAAGTCATTAACAGACGAGAATGGAACATTTTTAAATTCGCATTTTTGCAGGAAGGATTTTTTTATTTCACCAGGATTGAAGGTATGATTAGAAAGAATAAAACAGACATCGTAGAGATCGCGGGGATAGAAGCGCTGTAAAATTGTTCTCATTTTTTCTATTAATATTTCTTCGATAGTATATGATGAAATATGATTAATAATAAGATTTGAATCAGAAAAGTTGTGGATAATTTTCTTTTGATTGATCGGGAATATCATTTTTTCGAAACTTGAGAGATCCAGATTAATCTTTGGAAGAATAGCAGAAACGGGAAGTACTGCCTGATATGGAAGTTTTATAATAAATGCATATCCATTTTGATTAGCAAGAGTTTGACGCAGCTCGACAGTACCGATTCTGATGCCAATATCATTAAGATTATGTTTTAGAGAATTAATTTGTTCTTCTATTTAGGAAACAAAATTTAGGTTAGGACCAATGATAGAAAAATCGAGGTCTTCTGAGAAGCGATAGTTAGGAAACCAGCATTTCCGAAGAGAAGTACCTCCTTTAAAGAGCAATGAGGAGGAGAAAATTTTGTTCGCATAGATTTGATTTAATACGTGACCGAGTACCCAATCTTTTTCAATAATATTTAACTGAGAAATTTTAAGAGTGTTTGCAAGGTTATGTAGTTCGTCTATAGAGATCATTGGGATTAATTATGAAAATGATAAGAACACGGATTACAGAGATAAATCTGATTAATGCGGATAAATATAAACATTAAATTAGTTCTCTAATTGAAGTATTGATTCGAAGGCGCCATTTTGAATTGTATTGACCCTGGTTTGACAGTGAAGGATCCAGCAAAGAATATTTAGTTGAGATCAGGTTCTGTTTTTCATTTAGTTTTTCTAAGATTTTTTTATTGTGAATAATTTCTGAAACGAAACCAATTCTCTTAAGTGCAGCAGAATTATTTATTAGATATAAATAATTGAGGAGCAGATCATAATTAACGTTTGAGGCATTTAATAAAGCTTTAGAGCATTCAACAATACCGCCGCATAATTGGGGGCAATCGAAACAATCGACAATAGTTTTTTCCAGCTCAGTGATATAAAAGCTAAGATGGCCTATCCATTCTTTTTTAATGCCAAAGAATTTCTTTTTATTAACAGTAATAAACCGGAAATCAGGTTTAAGTTGCGCAATAGATCTTTTACGTGCAGTGGACATTACAAAAACCGTTTGGGGGATTTGTTCTGTTAATCCATAATAATGGAGAGCAGACCAATAAGCAACGGCAGCCGGTTTAATTAAGTGCATTGCAAGGACGAACGGATTAAATTGTGCTCCATTGGATGTGTTAAGAAGGATAAATTTACCCCGTTGAATGCGTTTAAGGAGACCCTTTTCTTCAAGACGTTTAACTACCCGGTAAATCTGGAAATGTGAGCCGGTACCATTAAAAAAATATTTGTTTATATCCGATGATGTAAAGAGTTCTTTGCCTTGAGATAATAAGGTTTTTATTAGCTCAGAATCGTTTTTAAGTATGTTTTTTGTCATAAAAATTACCCTTGATGTAACGTAATATACAAAATAATGTATATATTGTTACAAAAGGGGGAGAAAATAATTAGTAAAGAAAACCAAAGCCACTAATTACACGAATGCAGTGGAAAATTAATTACTTATCTGCACGAAGAGATAAGATTTATCTGCCATAGAATTAAGTGGATTATTTTAATTGGTTTATGTAATCAAATGCCAACAACTTTTCTTTTATATTTTGTTCTGCTTTATCAAGTGCATCTGCCGAACCGCTAAAACCAGGAATAATGCTTGAGATAAGAGGAGTTAAAAATATTTCCGCACCAGAATTTTCATCAATTACTGGTTGAGCAGTCGGGCGGTCATATTCGCCCTTTAATTCTGCACGAATCGCAAAAGCCACTTTATTTGCGTTATTACTAATCGCCATAGCTAATGTTTCCATTAAACTAAAAGTCCTTGCTTGATTGGAAGTAATTCTCCAATTAATAATAGCGTGAGCTAGTCTATCAATTATCTCTTCTCGTTTTTCTTTTGGACAGACCAAGCATCTGCCAAAAATATTTTTGCTTTCTATCCAGTTTTCTGCTCTTAGTTTTTTTTCAATTTCGGGAAATAATTCTGGCTCAAGTTTATTCAGAGAGACACAGAATAATGTTCTTAAATCTATTGCAATATCATATACAAATAAACCAGTGGCTCTGGTCTGTTCTTGTATGAAAGCCCGATTTGGCAGACTTCTGTTATTGGTAGTTAACCACTCATCAAGTTCTTCCTTTGATAATTCGGTTCGCTTTGTTCCATCTTTCCAATAAACTTTTACTTCATGATGCTCTGGATGAGAAGTCCTATCGAAAGTAATATTTTCGTTTGGATATTCTATACCGCCCAAAAGGGGATGAATCGGATGCATCGCAGAAATTGATAACGGACTTCTTCTCTTTACAGTAAATGAACCGCTTTCGGCTTTCATATAACCGCCAAGCAATTGATCGGCAAATGACGGATCGCATGGCGAATGTGGTTCTTTTTGACTTGCTTTATTTTCCTTTCTGTCAATCTCCCAATTGAACGTAATTGCAGCGAAAGGAAGCCCCAAAGCATCAATTACAGATCTCTTGACTTGTTGACCACTTGAGTATGCTTGTCTTCTTCCAAATTGAGGATCAGTATAGTATTTCTGACCATCATTAACTGCAAATACAGTATGATCGGCTTTTCTTAGACCACGGATATAGATAAAATCATTATTCATTTTATTCTCCTTGAGATAATTGATAGTTGTATTCAAATTTTATTAGCGTAACAAATAAAGGTAAATTATCGACAGGCATTTTAAGTACTTCTTCAACTACTTCTTTGAATAATTTTTTGTTTCCATTATAGCTTTCCATAAATTTTGTTAGATTCTCAATAAACAATTTCATGTTTCTTGCCTCTAACAAATCGACTATTTCTCTTGATTTGGTAGTTTTGCCTCGTGCATTTTCAGCTTTGCTGGTATTATAACCAACAAGTACGTTTGCTAACTTTTCAGCCAGCTTAAGTAGTTCTGTTTTGTTAAGCATTGCAATCACCCATAGTTTATAAATGAAATATGTTGTATATGTTTTCTCTGTAATTTTTATTTCTTTTCCTCTTGAATATTTAAAACTACCGATAGGCAAATAATCTCTTAAACCTTTTGGTTCGATAGAATTTAATCCAATTGCACCACTTCGACAGACCTCTTTAAAACCCCAAAAAGGTTCAAGAGATTTTATTTGTTTATCTGACAGAGCGGATTCCTTTTCGTTAATAAATAAAGCATCTCTGAACTCAAACATTCTTTCAATTTGTGGTAAATAAACTTTTATAAAACCAAGAGTGGTATTTGTCTGAGAAAGATTATATGAATAGACTGTTATTTCCCTATTAGGAAATAGTTTTGCGAACGTAAATATAATCCTAGACCAAAGAATGGTCGGGATGGATAATGTACCACCGGTTTCTTTTGTTTCTAAATTAAAATTTGACCAAATATTCTCAGCTTCAAAATCTTCACCATAATAATGATTAAGCCAATGTCCATTCCATGTTTCTATTTGCTTATCTTTTATGCTAGGGGTTTTATTCAAGTACTCTCTATAATATTTCGCTCCTTTGTTTATGTTATAAAGTACTTCGGCATCGTCAAAAGCAATTACAAAACCACCACTAACACCTATACCCAGACTTTGACCTATCCATGAAGCGTACATTTCTTCCCCATCAATTTTAAAATCTATATCTGTTACTTGCCCCGATGTAGTACCACTTACGTCCTTCGCGGCAAATCCAACATATGTAGCCATATTTGGTGGTTCATTTTCAATATCTTTATGAAATCTTTCTAATCTGTATATATTTATGTCATTCTCAGCAACCTCTTTTTGGGGAACCGACTGAAAGAAAGAAGAATTTCCCACATGCAAAAGATGTCTTTCGTTGTTAAAAAACAGTGGGAACATCACTTCATCAAAGAACTCTCTTGCTGTGAAGTTTTTGTTTTCTTTGTCGTTGTAATATTTAAGAAATTTCTTACCAATATAGCTTGTATACATTTTATCACCTATAAAAAATTATCGGGTTCAGTTAATTCCAATCCATACTTTTGGTAATTGTTAATGTTGCATGGTATAACGAAGGGGTAAGAGCCAACTTCCAATTGTTCGCACTGTTTTATATATCTGGCGATAGTTTTAAAGTTGATTGGTATTTCCAATTGAATCCTTTCTTCCCAGTTAGCAGTTAAGCATTCTTCTCTATCTGTTTCAAGGATACACGAAACGCTTTCGATATCTAAGGCTTCAACAAGAACAGATTTTTTGTTATTAGTAAGTTCTTTCAGTTTGAATACTCCTCCACTATCAATTATATGGATGTCTATTTCTTTCGTATCAATAATCGGGTAGACTTTGTTGATCTTCTCTTGAAGTGTATTCTCTTCAAGTAATTGTCCGTCATTCGGAAGCTGGTTAAAGCTTTTCTCCAGTATATCCTTTTTATAAGGCAATACATTTCCGTTTGGTTTAATAACATGAACAGGTTTGTATTTGCCAATTGTATCATGATTTCGTTTTCTATTTATTCTCCCAAATCGTTGAATAAGACTATCAATCGGAGCGCATTCGGTTATCATTCTATCGAAGCTTATATCCAAACTTACTTCAACCACTTGAGTGGAAACCACAAGACATGGTTTTAATCCGTCCCCGAATTCTCGGCTTCCATCACCATTAAATTCCTTTTTCAATTTTGATTCGAGCAAAACTCTGTCTCCACGTCTATATCGGCTATGAATCAGCATTTTATCAATCCCAGGAAATTCCATCTCAAATTCTTTAAAAGCTTGCTGAGCTTTTTTAACAGTATTAAATATTACCAGGATTTTTTCTTGTTTATTAATTGCCTCTTTTATTATTGGCAAGGTTTCTTCAAATGAATTATGCTTGTATATGATATGACGATTGAAAGTAATTAGAACTTCTGAATCAAGCTTAACTTCATAAACATCTTCTCTGCCTCCCATTATGCTTATTAATTCGTCATATAATACTTGCGGCATTGTGGCTGTTCCTATATGAATTTGACAATCCAGTTTCAATAATGCTTTTACTATTTCAATAACCATAGCTCTGGAATAATCAGAATATGTGTGTATTTCATCTAAGATAATATCGCAGCCTTTCAGATCGAGCATCACGCTTTCAAACCCTGGAGTACCGAAAATAATTCCAGCCATTTGATGTGGAGTTACAACTTTTATTGATGAACCAACTAATCCCTGAAGCAATTGTTCGTCTTTATTATTCTTTACTACTATTCTACTTGTAGCGTGTTGAAGTCTTATGTCCAAATTCGGATTAGTCTGTTTTAAGTCATTCCCTATACGTTCCCACATAGCGTTTATAGATGCCTGGAACGGGAGCGTATAAAATATTCTTCCGGTACATCTCTTCATTAAGAAATCGGTTTTCCCGGCTCCTGTAGGGGCAACAACAATTGTATGTTTTTTAGAATTTGATGTTTCTTTATTTGACAAAGGATATAAATCGGATATTCTTTCTCCATCAAAGTAAAAATCTAATTTCGGAATTTTGAATAATGGTTGTAGTTTAATATCCGTTTGCTCCATAAATGAAGAAGCGAAATGATCTGCTGCCATCAGTAAGCCGCGCCATTTTGACCAGCCGGATTTTTTCTTTTTACAATATTCAGCTGCATAATTAATTGCTTTCGCTGCGTTATCCTTGGATATTTCTTTTACATCATACCCAAAAGCACTAATTATCGAATTTCCTATAATCAGCCATTCCTCAATTCCTTCAAGATGATGTTCTATCATATAACGATCATTTTCTATAAGATCTAAAATTCCCTTTTCGCCTTTATCTTTTTTTATAGATTTATGATGACCGATTACCATATCTATTATGGGGTCCCAATCACCTTTATCAAAGATCGGAAGAAAAGCTAAAGAGGAAATCTCATGACGGTGTGTGTAATCATACTTGTTTTTTTCAAACAGCGATTTAGCGTTAATTCCTTTTATCTTATTTTGGAAATGAGGATGCGCTTTTCCAAGATCATGAATTATTGCTCCCTTTATTGCTGTCTCTTCATTCAAATTAAATGCCTTGGCAAATACTTTAATTACAGAAACTACTTGCTGTGTATGTTCCAATAAAGTAATGTTTCCGTAATTTGCACTTTTTGCAAGCACTGAATCAGAGCTATTCATAACGTTCTCTTATCGGGTTACCAAACACTTTTAACTCACCATACATCTCTTCGGCTTCTTTAAATCTGTTGTACCCAACTTTGAAACCATTATTATCATCTGCTTCCACAAGTTCAAATCCGGGTATTGATTCGAATTTTTCTGCCGACATTTCTAAAAATTCAACCGGATGAAGAATGTCTTCATTTCTGCAAAGACATATAGTTTGAGAAAAAGCTCTTTCTGCATCTTCTTTTGCCTCAAAAGCCAGATATAAATTTGGATTAATCATTACTCCACGATTGATAATCCCTTGATTTGATTTATAAATTCCTTTCTCTTTAGTGAATGAAAATCCACCTTTCGACCAAGTTCTTTCCTGTTGTGAATCCAATCCGCAATAATTAAGACGATACCGAATGATTCTTTGAACTCCTTGATGAACAAATTTACCTTCTGTATCTTTTTCAAGTAGTTCCGGGAATAGTTTTTTCTCTATTCCTTCAAGTATAGAAGGTGTTAAAAATTGTTGACTAAAAGTTTCATTATCCCTCACAGCAGTCCAAGGTTTAATAAACCCAAACGGGCCTGAATATTTTACTACAAACATGTTTTTCTCCTATCAATTTTTCGTGTTAATTCGTGCAATTCGTGTCGGACACTAATTACACTAACTTGCTCAAATCATTTAACACAACGCACCGAAACCGCAGCCGGTAGAATGGCCCACACCAACATTCCAGGCAAACCTCACAGCTTCTGGGTCCCCTTCAATTAAAACTGGACAAAAACTCGCACGGTTTTCTATTCCGTTAATTCTAATAAGCTTTGTTTTGGCATTGTAACAATTCCTATCAAATTGAACATTGACTTCATATTTCAAATCAGCTGTTTTCATTTTTTTGTATAATGTTTCGGATAAATAGATATCAGCATCTTTATCCTTATACGTTAAGTGAATTGCTTTTCTGTTTTCATCATATTTTCTAATAAAGATAGGACTTGATGCAATGAATTTTTCTTTAGAACCAAACTGAGGTGTATCTTGTATTTGAATTTCTTTTACCTGCATACCACAGCATACTTCGGGATTTTTCATTGCGTTCATAATTAATTGCTTAGCCATGTTTTCATTCCAAAAACTAACAAACCACTTAGCACCATTTGTAAAATTAAATCCTTCCTTAACCATTTTCCCACCTTGTAACCAACTTAATGAGTAAAGACTAATTTCATCATGGATTGTATTCCAACCCATCCATTTATGAAATACACCGATAAGAAAGCGCTGATAGTCAAATGGAACAGTATGAGTATTTGTAGTTAAAAAGAAATGTATTCTCACATCTCACCTCCAAGTAATAAAATAATATTTGATAAATCTATTTTTTCTTTGTTGACTTAGGTTTATTTTTATTTTTTTCAAGATTCTTATAATTCTCTTGTATTGAGGAATAAATATTTGATAATACATTTGCGGCTGTTTGTTCATCGAGTTCTTTTTTCAAAAGTTTAAGTGAATTAGAGAGTAGTTTATCTTTAATGGAATCATTTTTTGCCAGATATGCCAACATAATTCCAAAAGAGACATCGTAAGCCCATTGAAGAATATATTTTTCTATTCCGGTAGGTTTTTCACCATGCAATAATTTACTAAATCTTTCAAGAGAATAGCCATAAGCTTCCAGAGCCGGACCAGCAAATAATAGATACATAACAGCACCTTCAGGGAGAAAAGGAAAGATGTTGTCGTAGTAATTGATCATTGATTTTGTAGCATTTCTAATCTTCTGTTTATTATCAGTTACCAAAGTAGTCAAACTTGGAAAATCAATATCGATTGAATTGAACCATGCAGTTTTAGCTTCGGTGGTTGAATTATCTAACTGATTGTGTTTATTGGAAATTTTATCATTCCATGCTTGCAGAATTTTCCCTATAACAAGTTTAGCTTCATCATCTGAAGAAAATTCATTTTTATTTACCGATCTTAAATATTTCCCCATCTGAATATCGATAAAGAGGTGATAGTCGGCAGTTAGGTTTTCATAATTTGGAATATTTTTCATACACAACCTTCGTTTTTATTTTTATATAATATGCTAAGTGAACACAGCTCCGCCACGTGAGTCACATTGGAGGAGGAAAGGTAAATGGTAAAAAGTAAAAAGTAACAAGTAAAAAGTCATAAGTAATGAGTAATCAGAGAACAACGAATAAACATTAAATAATATCAGCCAAGCCGAAGCCCATAGAATTTTTTTCACCAAAGCCACAGTGATAGCCGACTTTGATTAATTCAACAGGACCGGAAAGAGAAAAAGGGACTTCATTGGCAATAATATCTATAGGTCTTTCATTTGGTTTAACAATGGATATCTTTTTAGTTAATCTTATACCCGCAGCAATTTTTTTATTTATGTAGTCCTGATCCCAATTGAGAAGAAGATCCGGACCGAGATATTCTTTTTGATGAATAATGAAATGTTTGTTTTTAAGATTATTATTAAAGACGCGGTTAATTTCCTTAATATCGTCTGAATACCGGAAGAAATATTGCGAAAGAGAACCATCAGGTTTTTCTTTTTTAGTTGATAGTACGATAGGCGATAAAAGTTTGAAATAATTAATCTGATTAAACGATGGATCGGGTAAAGATTCTACCGAAGAGATAAAAAAACGGCACTTATAATTGGAATCAGCTAATTCAACTGAATTATTTTCAAAAGAGCCGAGGATAATATTAGTAATAAACTGGTCAACAAGTGGAGAAGAAATATATAAGAAAGCATTATTTGACAGAAGCTTGATTCTGTTTCCAGAAATTAAAAAATTATTGAAACGAAGAGAAAAACAGAAGAGTTTATAAGGTTTGCCATTAAATTTAAAACCGATATCATGCAGAAAAGAGGCGAATTGCGGTGATCCGAATTGGAGGAGATTATAAATAGCAGAAGATAAGTAATAGTAATAATTAACCGGCATTAACTTATCTGATGTTGAAAGACTTAATTTAAGTCTCATTAAGAATACTCCAAGAGTTACTATTAACTAAGGTGAAAATAAAAATATTACTTACAACAAGAGTATCATTTAATGATATTAATATGAGTTGATTATTATAATTTTTTTAGTGACAACGACGATTTTTTATCAGCAGGTTCCAAAATGATAAAATTGATTTTCAACTTTGGACCAGAATTCAGTTTTATTAAAAATATTTATTAAGATAATACATATAGTAGATAGCTCTAATGATCTACAAGTGAAAATATATCATTAAAGTTATAATTGCAAATATATTAAACTAAAAACAGAAATAGGTGCAATATTTTTTGGAAGCGTACCCGAAATCGGGTGGTAATG
>JAGVBL010000138.1 GCA_020059785.1 Ignavibacteriales bacterium
CTGCAATTGAAACAACTGGTAATGCCTTTGTAAATAATAATATCCATGTGAAGAAGAAACCGAAACTTCCAATCAGTATCATAGCATCAACATATGTTGGTTTGTAATAAGCCCAGCTCGATGGTAAATAATCCCTTGATAGTGACGTAACAACTATTACAAATCTCTCGAACCACATCCCTACATTTACAAATACTGCAACAATAAACATAACCGGGATAGATCTTCTAATCTTCTTAAACCAGAATAATTGAGGCGTAATTACATTACAGGTAACCATTATCCAGTAAGCCCATGCATATGGACCGAATGCCCTATTTAGAAATGTAAATTGCTCGGGCTGAACTCCGCTGTACCATGCAATAAAAAATTCCATCGCATAAGCATATCCAACCATCGATCCTGTAACAAACATAATCTTATTCATCTTTTCAAGTGTATCAAGAGTAATTATATGTTCGTAATTGAAAATTCTACGGACAAAAATTAATACGTTTTGAACCATTGCAAATCCGGAAAATACAGCACCGGCAACAAAGTATGGCGGAAAAATTGTTGTGTGCCATCCGGGTAAAATTGATACTGCAAAATCGAAACTTACAATTGTATGAACCGATAGAACAAGAGGAGTTGCAAAACCGGCAAGAATTAAATAAACCATTTCATAATGCTGCCAGTGACGGTTCGAAAATCTCCATCCTAAACTGAACGTTGAATAAACTACTTTTTTAACTTTGGTTGATGCTCTTTCCCTGAGAGTTGCAAAATCTGGTATTAACCCAACATACCAGAATATTAACGATACCATAAAATAAGTTGATACAGCAAATACGTCCCACAACAATGGTGAAGTAAAGTTAACCCACAACCCGTTTTGATTTGGATATGGCATTAACCATCCATCCAGCCAGGGTCTGCCAACGTGTATTAATGGAAATAATAACGCAGTCATTACCGCAAAGATTGTCATCCCCTCTGCAAATCGAGCAATTCCCGTTCTCCACTTTTGCCGGAAAAGGAAAAGAATTGCAGAGATTAATGTACCGGCATGACCAATACCAACCCAGAATACGAAATTAACAATGTCGAATGCCCATCCAACCGGGTTGTTATTACCCCACATTCCTATTCCATACCAGAAAGTTAACCCAAGTCCTATAACAAAGAGTCCCAGCATCGAAAGAGTTATCGACAGAGCTATGTAAAACTTTTTATCCGGCCTGGTTTCTAATGGTTTGGAAATAATATCATCAAGGGAACGTAAAGCCGGCTTCCCTTCTACAACTGATAATTCCTGTGTATAATCAACAACGCTCACTAATTACCCTCCGGATGAGTATTTCTAAGTTTTGCTATATATGTAACATTTGGTTTTATATTCAATTCTTCCAGAACATGGTATGCAAGATTATGATCCCGCATTTTGGAAATTTTGGATTCAGGATCATTCATGTCTCCAAATACAATTGCATTGGTAGGACAGGCTTGCTGACAAGCAGTAACAACATCAGAACCTTTTAATTCTCTTCCTTCAGTAATTGCATCGGACCTGGCTTCCATAATTCTTTGAATACAGAAAGTACATTTTTCCATTACGCCACGGGATCTTACAGTTACTTCAGGATTGTTTACCAGCGCAGTTAAATTATTCTGATAATATTCATCGGCAAAATGATCCCTGAAATCAAAAAAGTTGTACCGTCTTACCTTATATGGGCAGTTATTAGAGCAATATCTTGTTCCCACACAACGATTATACGCCATCTGGTTTAAGCCATCGGGGCTATGATTGGTTGCGTTTACAGGGCATACATTTTCGCAAGGGGCATTATCGCAATGCTGGCAAAGCATCGGTTGATTACTTACGATCGGATCTTCCGGTGTTCCGGAATAATATCTATCAATTCGTATCCACTGCATTTCTCTTCCTCTTCCAACCTGATCTTTACCTACTACAGGAATATTATTTTCAACATTACATGAAGTAACACACGCAGTACAACTTGTACATTTATTTAAGTCGATAGACATTGCCCATTTTACACCGGTGTATTTGTGTTCGCGTGTTATTCCAAAAACTTCATGCTTTTCATGATGCAGAAAATGTGGATCTTGATTATACTCTTCTACTGTTCCTTCCTGTATAATTTTTCTTATTCTGTGGAAGTCTTTTACAAATGTATCATCCAGAGAATGATGCTCTTGTGTTGAAACAAGTTTGTGTTTATCACCGGTTTTTTTAATAGTAATATTACTTATTACAAATGGAGATGATGATGAAATCTTATTCATTAGAATGATAGGATTGAAACCTATACCCTTACCAACATCACCAACAACAGTTCTGCCGTATCCTAATTCGATATTAATTGTTTTTTCAGCTACACCTGGTTGAACAACGACTGGCACATTAAAAGTTTTTCCATTTGCACTTAATTCAATTACATCGTCCATATCAACATTCAGCTCTTTAGCAAGCGAAGGTGAAACTGATGCATAATTATCCCATGATACTTTACTTACCGGGTGGGGAACTTCCTGGAGCCAACCGTTATTTGCAAATCTACCGTCGCCAACAAAATAACTTTCAGTTAAATGGAGTGTGTAACCATTGCTTTCAATAGAATTACTTTTATTTGTCAGTGCATTAAAATTAAAGTTAGAAATTTTATTCTCTTCATTGAATGTAATAAAGCCATCATGTAACACCGAATACCAAAATGTTTTTTCATCAGCTGAATTTTTTATTCCGGTATAAATACCGGTATTAAATGAATTGATTAAATACTTATGATAGAGATCATCTGTATATAAGGAAGGATCACCATTAAGCCATGTAAGTAATATCGATTCTTTTTGCCGTGTATTGAATATTGGTGAAATAACCGGCTGCTGTAAACTGTAAACGCCGGTTCTGATATTTGAATCTCCCCAGCTTTCTAACTGGTTATTTACTGGTAATACAAATTTACAGACCGCAGAAGTTTCATTTTCGGATTCAGTTAATGAAATGGTGCCGGAAACTTTTTTAAGTGCTGCTTCATATCCAACGTCGCCAGGAAGTATAAAGACGGGATTGGTATCAAAATGAATTACAACGTCAACATTTCCATCGTTCATTGAATCAATTAATCTAATTATTTCTTCGTTCTTTGCATACGGGATGAATGATTTGAATACTCTTGAATAATCATATAAAGCTGTATTGCCTAAAATTTCATTAAGGAAATTAACCGCAACGTGAACATCTTTTGATAAAGTATCTCCTGCATATACTATTGACTTACCTTTATTTGCGATAAGATCTTTTAGTAAAAGATTTACTTTTGATCTGTCAATTTTCAAAGATGAGTTTACACTATTAATCCGGGTAATAAAATCATTACTTAGATTAATTGATGAGCCCGATTTTAATACTTCTTTTATAAGCATCATTACAAACTGATACTGTTTATCGGGAGAGATACTAATTCTATAATCTGCCATCATACCTGTGGCACTCATTCTTCCTTCGGCAACATAGAGTCTATTAAAATTAACTTTATTTACGACATCTCTTTTACTTGAATACTTTTGCATGTTTTCAATAAAATTACCTTCATTTCCTAGGAAATCAGAGTCTAAGGAAAGAATGATATTTGCCTGGTCAAATTTTATTGCGGGATAATTATAACTACCATAGGATTCGAACCATGCTTCGCTTCTTAATTTATCACCAATCAATTCAACAGAATAAATTTTGGTTGAAGAATATTTCGTCTTGAAATCATCTAGTAATTTTTTTACCGTTGGAGAAACTACCTTACCGGTTACAATTGCGATTTCTTTATTATTCTTTTTTGCATTATCTAAAAGAGTAATTACATCTTTATCAATATTACTCCAACCGGTTTTCCTTCCAGAAATTAGAGGTTCCTTTAATCTTTCCGGATCATAAAGATTTATAATACTAGCCTGACCTTTAGAACAGATTTTTCCGTTATTGATTGGATGTTCCGGGTTTCCATCAATTTTTATTGGTCTTCCTTCCCGTGTTTTAACTAAAATACCACATGATTGAGAACATCCATTACATGTTGATGCATAATAATTAGCCTTACCCGGTTTAATCTCTTCAGGGCGTTTATTGTAGGGAATTATTTCCCCTTTATCACGGTAGTCCGTACATGCAGTTGCAGCAAATGCTGTTGATGCAGTTAAAAGTGCAATGAATCTCCTTCTCGATATTCCGGATAATTTAGATTCATCAAAATCCTCAGTAACACCTTCTAAGAATTCATTGGCTTTTATTTTTAATAAATCCGGATCGTTATTATAATCTTTTAAACTCTTCCAGTAGTCTTTTTTCAATTCGTTTGAATTCCGGTTCTCATTCATTTGCTAAACCTTATTATTTCTTTTAACAGCCTTAGGATGAATTTGTATATTTATTTTATCGCTATTCTTTACCGATGTAATTAATTTAATTGGAAATGCAGAAGCGAGAAAAGCGTATAATGACCCTTTACCAACTCTACTAAAAAAATTCTTCCTGGTATATTTTTTAATATTCATACATTTCTCCGGTGAAATTAGCGGTGACAAGCCCAGCAGTTATCGGGACCATTATTTACTTTTTCCAGATACGGCAAATTCTTATGAGGTTCTCTATGACAATCTAAACATGCATTCATTGTAAACTGTCTTACCTGTCCTACAACATCCATTTCTTTTATATCACCATGGCAGCTTGTACAATCGATACCTTTATTAACATGAACACTATGATTGAAATAGGCATAATCAGGAATTTTGTGAATTCTTTTCCAGGGGATTGGTTTACCTTCTTCATAATACTGGGTTAGTTTTACAATTTCAGGTTTATCTTTACGAGCAACTGAATGGCAATTCATACATACATTAACAGAAGGAATAGTTGCATGCCTTCCCTTACCAACTTCCGTATGGCAATACTGGCAATCAATTGCCATTGCACCGGCATGAAGTTTATGAGAAAATTTTATTGGTTGCTCAGGGGAATAACCTATGCTGTCTCTTTCCGGTCTTGAGATGTAATATGTCAATACAAATGTTGTTGCTATTACAAATAGTGTTAATGGTAGGCGGATTTTTAATGCATAATCAAGAACAGTCTTTTTCATTTAAGCCCTATAATAAAGTCCCTTCGTAAGTAATTAAACTCATCTCAAATTTCCCGAAAGAGTTTAATACCAGATTTGTTAGATTTTATTAATTAAGACATGCCGTAGAATTTTTTTAAATTCCACGAGCTAAGATAAGAAATGGGATCAAAAAACAAAAAAAATTTTCCTATAAAAAAATATTTTTAAAAAAATTGATTAAGACCTTTTGATATTAATTATGTATTACGATCAACAACAAATTGAACGAGCGATTCAAGTGCAACCCTTATTTCAGACTTTTCAAATATAGCTAAACTGTCAATAGCTTTTTGTGCATATTCTCTTGAAACTTTTTCGGCATAATCAATACCGCCGCTCTTTTTAACATACTCGATTACAGTTTTTACATCAAGTTTTTTACCGCCATTTTTTATAAGCTTGATAATATTCTTCGAGTCTTCTGAAGACGAATTTTTGAGAGCATAAATTAATGGGAGAGTAAG
>JAGVBL010000319.1 GCA_020059785.1 Ignavibacteriales bacterium
AAAAAAAAGTTTCTCGATGGAAAATTTAATTGGAAAACTAATTGATAATTACCGCATTGTTTCTGTTCTGGGCAAGGGCGGTATGGGTATTGTTTATAAAGCTTATGACATTAAATTAGACAGATATGTAGCTATTAAAATGCTTAATGCACAGAGCTACGATAGGGAAAGATTTATTGAGAGATTTAAAAGGGAAGCAAAAAACCAGGCAAAATTATCTCATCCAAATATTGTTACGGTATATGGATTTATTGAATATGGCGATTTGCTTGGTATTGCAATGGAATATGTTGAAGGTGAAAGCCTGGAAAAAGTTATTCAGCGCCAGGGAAGATTTAATTTATATGATGTAATTTATATTCTTAAGCAAGCTCTTCTTGGATTAGGATATGCTCATTCCAAAGGATTTGTTCACCGCGATATAAAACCTTCCAATATTATTCTAAACAAGGAGGGAATTACAAAGATTATGGACTTTGGAATTTCTAAATCTCTCTTTGATAAGAACATGACCAAAACCGGTTCAAAGATCGGAACAGTTTATTACATGAGTCCTGAACAAATAAAAGGTGATGATGTAACCAACCGTAGCGATATCTATTCACTCGGTTGCACTTTATATGAAATGATTGTCGGTATTCCACCTTTCGATTATCAGAGTGAGTATGAAGTAATGGATAGCCATCTTAAAAAAACACCGCCTAAAATTTCTTCGAAACTTACCGGGATTCCCGAGCTTGTTGATAAAGTTGTTAGTAGGTCACTTGAAAAAAATCCGCTTGATAGGTACAGTAACTGCGAAGAAATGTACAATGAGGTTCAGGAGTTAGATAAAGATGTTGCCAAATTGTACACAAGTTATTTCAAGAAAACAAACGAACGGTCAAAATCTTATAAAGCATTCTCAAGTATAGCATTTGCAGGTATTATCATTCTAATGATTGTACTCGCTTATTTTGTTTACTCTCAGGTTAATAAATTGCTTACAAGCAATAAACTCGATCAATTAAAAAAATACAGTATCCAGTCGCTCTTTTCATCGGAACAGGATAATAATAAATTCATTTCGATTAATAAAGTAACAAGCAATACGCTTTCGAACCTAAATGCTGTCTATTTTGCAAATGATAAGTTTGCCGCTGCCGTTGGAGATTCCGGAACAATAATGGTTTCTACAACTGCCGGATTAGATTGGCAACCCAAAACTTTTAATAAGAAAATAAATTTTAGTGATGTATATTGTTCTTCTTCCGGACGCTCAATTCTAGTAGGGGATTCGTCTTCAATTTATTTCTCCAATAATTTTCTGGATTCGCTTCAACAGATTCCTTTCCAGAAAGGATATACGTTTTTCCGCATTAAGTTTATTGATGATGAAACAGGTTTTATTACCGGCAACAAAGGACTAATTCTTAAAACGATAAATGGCGGAATTAACTGGTATAAAGTTGCCACTAACACCAATGAATTAATCTTCGATTTAGCTTTTATCGATTCGAAACGCGGTTACGCTGTTGGCTGGAACGGAATGATTCTTAAAACTACTAATAGCGGCGAATCCTGGAGTAAAACTGAAAACAGCGGTAATGATAATTATTTTAAGTCGGTTGATTTTACTAAAAATGGTTACGGTTTGATAGTTGGCGGTGATGGTACAATACTCCGTTCAACAAATTATGGCGAACATTGGGAAGAAATGAAGATTACTGATATCGGGGGATTGCAAAGAGTTTTATTTATTTCAGAATATAGTGCAATGTTAATTGGTAATAGAGGGACGATAATGGTTTCCAAGGATAAAGGAGAATCCTGGAAACTTGTCGATTCGCATATTTTTTCTAATATGAATGATCTAGCTATAAATACTGATGGTACCTTATTTATGGTTGGTGTTAATGGAATGATGTTTAAGATTGAATAAGGCAATGAATGGATAAATTTGTTATTAGAGGCGGAAAAAAGTTAAAAGGAACAGTTAGTGTTAGCGGTGCAAAGAATGCCTCTCTTGCTTTAATGCCGGCAACTCTTCTTAACTCTGGTTTAAATAGAATTGATAACACTCCGGAAGTGAATGATATCTTTACTATGATAAAACTTCTTAAACAATTGGGAGTTGAATCAGAATTTCATAATCATTCATTACTATTGAACACATCAAAAATTACCAGTCAGGTAGCACCATATGAACACGTTAAGAAAATGCGTGCTTCAGTTTATGTTCTTGGTCCTTTGTTGTCGCGTTTTGGATATGCAAAGGTCTCAATGCCCGGCGGATGTGCATGGGGACCGCGCCCAATCAACTTACATCTTGAAGCAATGAAAAGGTTAGGGGCAGAAATTTCTCTGGAAGAGGGCTACATTATTGCCAGGGCTAATAAATTGAAGGGTGCAAAGATTCACTTTGATATTCCATCTGTTGGTGCAACTGGTAATGCTCTTATGGCTGCAACTTTGGCAAAAGGAACTACCTTAATTACCAATTCCGCAATAGAACCAGAAATAAATCAACTTTGCGATTATCTCAATTCAATGGGAGCAAGAATTTCAGGCATTGGAACAACGACTTTAGAAATTGAAGGGGTTGATGAGCTGTTCCCTAAACAAATTAAAAATATTCCAGATAGAATAGAAGCAGGTACATTGCTTATTGCCGCTGCTATAACTCATAGTAAAATCTCTCTCGCCAATATCGAAGTCCAACATCTGGATTCTGTCCTTATAAAGCTAGAAGAGAGTGGTGTTAAGTTGTTACAGGAAAACGATTGTCTGGTATTAGATGCGGAAAATTCTTCTGCTAAAAGTATCGACGTATCTACTTCAGTTTATCCGGGATTCCCAACTGATATGCAAGCCCAGTGGACTGCTTATATGACTCTTGCCGATAGCATTTCAACCGTGACTGATACAATTTACCTTGACAGGTTTAACCATGTTCCGGAACTAAACCGTCTGGGAGCAAATATAGAGCTTATCAATAATAGCGCGGTTATTAAGGGTGTAAAAAAATTAAAAGGCGCTAAAGTAATGTCAACCGATTTAAGAGCAAGTGCTTCACTAGTTCTTGCCGGACTTGCAGCAGAAGGTACAACCGAAGTCTTAAGAATTTATCATCTCGATAGAGGTTATCAGAGAATTGAAGAGAAATTAAGAGCTCTTGGCGCCGATATTGAACGCGTAGCAACTACGGAATTCTAAATTGAAATTCGTTACAACGAAATTTCCTTTCTTTACTTTCCTAATTCTTCTTCTCACTAACATTGCAATGATGTTTTTCCCTTTAGTGAATATTATAGGTTATGAGTTTTCTCTCATTAATGGTATTATCTTCTTCATACTCTCTGCTTTCAGAGCAATTACTACCTACGAAAGTAATTTCGATGATTCATTTACCAGTCATTTAAAAAAGAACAAAATATTTTTATTGATAAGTATTCTTCTCCCACTAATACTAGGAATATTTTCAACATTTTTATTTTCTGAATGCCCGCTCGGAGAAGGCATTCTATTCTATTTCGTAATTTCGATACCAAACTTGTTCTTTGGTTACATAACAGGTTTTTGCATATCGATAATTCTAAATCGTTTCCGCATTCTAACTTTTATTATAATATTTATTTTAATTCTTCTTTTACCATTGATCGAATTTTATTTTAACCCGCAAGTCTACTTTTACAATGTAATTGTAGGTTTTTTCCCGGGGACAATTTATGATGAAGACCTTACTGTGGATCGGCTTCTACTCTCATATAGGATCTTTCAATCCGCACTTTTCCTTGCAATAATATTTCTTGCATATAAAGTATCTACAAAAAAAATAAAAAAGACGACATTTATTTTCACAACTTTTTTGATTCTCTTGATATCTTTTCTTGCTAAACCATATTTGAGTTTTGCAACAAACATGGAAAGATTAGAAAAGAATCTTACCGGCAAAGTAAAAACGGAACATTTTGACATATTCTATTCAAATAGTATTAATAAGAGCTCAATTTTGTATTTGGCATTGTTACACGAGTATTATTACGAACAGGTGAATCAAAAACTTGAACTTAATTTCAGAGAGAGAATTACTTCAATAGTATTCCGTGATGCAAATGAAAAAAGAAATTTAATTGGTGCCGGGAATGCCGATATTGCAAAACCATGGTTGAAACAGGTCTATTTAAATTTTCCGACATACATGGAAACACTGAAACATGAAATTGTTCACGTAATAGCCTCAGAATTTGGAACTACTCCTTTTAGAGTTGCTGATAATATAAACCCGACAATGATTGAAGGACTTGCAATGGCAATTGAAAATGATTACGACGGTTATGCCATTGATCATCTTGCTAAATTAGCATTCAGTTCGGGATATAAGGTTTCTATGCAAAATTTATTTACCGGATTAAATTTTATGAATCACTATTCTTCCATTTCCTACATCTATGCCGGCTCATTCATTAAGTTTCTTATTGATAAATACGGAGTTGCTAAAGTAAAACAACTTTACAGTAATACCGATTTCAGTTCAATACTCAACAATAACCTTTATAGACTGCAAGATGAATATGAAACATTCTTAACGAAGGATGATGTAAAGTATAACAGGAGTATGGCTCAAATGTATTTCGGAGGTAAAACTATCTTCAAAAAACATTGTGCTAGAACATCTGCTTATAAAACTAAAAAAGCTATTTCTATTTTTAATAACGGTAATTATCAGGAAGCCGAAGTGTTATTTAATGATGTTTATAATTATTCAGGATCTTATTCAGCTTTACTAGGATTAACAAATTCCAGAATAAAACAAAAAAAGTATGATTTAGCAGAAAAGTACTTGTCTGAAGAAGCTCCAAAATTTATTGATTCACCATATAAATTTAACCTGGAATTAATACTTGGTGATCTTTATGTATCAAACGATAAGTATGAATCAGCAAAAGCAATTTACGATAGCTTACTAATTCAAATACCATCCATGGATTATTACAACGAAGCATATGTAAGAACGCACCTATTAAAACAAGATCCTGTCGATCTTAAAAAATTTATTCTTGCAAACCGCAAAGAAAGATTTAACATACTTCGTTCTATAATCGATAAAACTGTTTTATATGAAGCAATACCGATGATGATCTACTATAATAGTGATGATGCCGAATTGAAAAATTTAGTGCTATTTTTACAAAAGAAATTAGATGTTTTTGATATGATTTCTTGTTATGCAGTTATGAGGTTGTCGCAAGCTGCTGCAAGAATAGGTTATTATGAGATTGCAAAGGAACTTGCTGTTAAATCACTCTTGTTTAAAGATGACGAATTGTTGATTCATCCATTAACCGAAAACCTTAAACTGATTAACTGGCTTTCAAATTTTTCGGAAGAAACGTTAAAGAATATTTCAATAGAATGATTGACTTTTCTACAATATTACATAAATATGATTTTCTAAAAACTGCTGCTAAAATTGCTGAAGAGCGGAACGAAGAATTATATCTTGTTGGTGGATTTGTAAGGGACTTAATAATCAACCGAAGCAGTAATGAAATGGATTTTCTTGTAATAGGTAATGGACCGGCTTTCGCACTGGAGTATTCGAAGCGATTAAATGTCAACCAAATTAATATTTTCAAAAATTTCGGAACCGCTCATTTCCATTACGAGGGATTCTCTTTTGAATTTGTTGGTGCAAGAAAGGAATCATATTCAAGAAAAAGCAGAAACCCGATTGTAACTCCCGGAACGCTTGATGATGATTTGAACCGGAGAGATTTTACTATTAACACGCTTGCTGTTTCACTCAATAAAAACAATTATGGTTTACTAATCGATAAATTTAACGGCGCAACAGATATCGAGAATAAAATTATCCGTACTCCATTAGATCCGGAATTAACATTTAATGATGATCCGCTCCGTATAATGCGCGCATTCAGGTTTGCAAGCCAGCTTAACTTTCAAGTAGATAAAAGTACATTTGAAGCTGCAGCTAAGATGGCTAACCGCTTAACAATTGTGGCACAAGAAAGAATTACAGATGAGTTCTTTAAGATATTGGCTTCGCCTCAGCCGTCAATTGGTTTAATACTTCTTTACACCAGCGGTGTTATGAAAATTATTTTCCCTGAAATTGCTGAAATGGGCGGTGTTGAGCAGAGAAATGAATATCATCATAAAGATGTTTTTTATCATACCTGTATTGTTGTTGATAATGTAGCAAATGTTAATGATAACATCTGGTTAAGATTTGCAGCCCTGGTTCATGATATTGCAAAACCTCAAACTAAAAAATTTATTGAAGGAATCGGTTGGACATTCCATGGGCACGAAGAAATTGGTGCACGTATGATGAAATATGTATTTGAGAGGATGAAGCTTCCGACACATAAATTGGCATATATAGAAAAACTGATACGATTACACTTGAGACCGATTGCACTGGTTGATGAACAGGTAACCGATTCGGCAATAAGAAGATTGATTGTTTCTGCAGATGAAGACCTTGAAGATCTTATTATACTTTGCAGAGCCGATATTACAAGCAAAAATCCTAATAAGGTAAATAAGTATTTAGAGAATTATGAACTTGTAATGAATAAAGTTCATGAGGTAAAAGAAAAAGATAAATTAAGAGCATTCCAATCTCCTGTAAAAGGGGATGAGATAATGAAAGTTTGCAATATCCAGCCGTCAAAGTTAGTGGGGGAAATTAAATCCGCGATTGAAGAGGCCATTCTTGACGGAAGAATTGGTAATAATTATGAAGAAGCTTACAGTTATCTTCTTAAAATTAAAGACCAATTTTTAACTAAAAATTGAAAGAATATATTTCATTCAATTTTGTAACTTTCGATTCGTTAAAATCGTCATAATTAACAGTAATTTAGAAATTGTGCAATTTTGAAGCACAAAAGGAGTAATGAGAAATGAAAAAATTGATTCTGGCATTAATTATTATTGTTCTTGCAATTCCAGTTTCTGCTCAAAAACTATTAACACTTCAAGAAGCAGTTTCAATTGCACTTCAAAGAAACACTTCCCTCATTAAAGTGAAGAATACACTCGAATCTAGTGAAACACAATTGAAGTCTGCATATGGTGATTTAATACCAACATTAGGTGCTAATGCAAGCTGGAGTTTTCAAAGAATTAATGATGCCGGCTCTGTTCAAAGAGATTTTCTTGGTAACGAAGTTGTTACACCGGCTTCACAGGTAGATAACCGTTCATATTCTGCTAGTATTGGAGGCAACGTTACATTGTTTAATGGTCTTGCAAACATCGCTAATATCAATCAGAAAAAAGATAATCTTAAAGCTACTGAATATAATATTGAAAAGAAGAAACAGGATGTTGTTTACGATGCAACAAATCTTTACTACCTGGTTCTTAATGCAGAAGAGTTAATGAAAGTACGTGAAGAGAATGTTAAATATTATCAAAAGTTTTACGAAACAGTAAACGAAAGAAACAGACTCGGCATTGTTGCAAAAGCAGATGTTTACACTGCTCAGGTTCAGCTTGGCAATGCAGAATTGCTTCTTATTCAAGCACAAAATAATTATGAAACAACTCTGGGTAATCTTCTTAATTATCTTGCTTTGGATGTTCTTCAAGATTATAAATTAGTTAATCCATTTAGTGGACAAGGTCTTACCGACACAGAATCTTACCTTGGCGATTACGCTAATATCCAGGCATTGGTTAAAGCTGCGCTCGATACAAGGTTCGACTTTAAAAGTCAACAACTTGCAATCAGTTCTGCAGAAAGCGGACTTACAATTGCAAAATCAGGATTCTTTCCAACTTTAACAGGTTCATATTCATATTCGAGTGCCGCTTCTAAATATGATAGACTATTTGATAGAAAAATATTTAACGCAAGTCTATCATTAAACTTTCCTATTTTTTCAAATTGGAATACAGAAAACTCCATTCAACTTGCAATGGTAAGTTTAAAGAATGCCCGGGAAGATTTACTAGCTCTTGAAAGATTAGTTAAGATAGAAGTTAAACAGGGATTCCTCGATTTAAGCGCTGCAAAGAAAAGTCTTGATGTTGCAACCAAAAACGTTACAGCAGCAGAGGAAACAAGAAAAATTAATCAGGAAAGATATAATCTTGGTTCGGGTACAATTCTGGAAGTTTTACAAGCAGATAGAGATTATACAGATGCACAACGCAATAAGATTAATGCCACATTTGATTTCTATATCAAGAGAGATAAGTTAAGCAATGCTCTTGGTAAGCTTGAATATAAAAAGTATGAATAAACCTTAAGGAGTTATATAAAATGTCTAACGGAAAGAAGAAATCGAAAAAGAAACTTTTCATTTTTGGAGGATTAGGATTACTACTGCTTGTAGTAATATTACTTGTTGCATTCAGCGGTAATAAAGAAGATATATTTCAGGTTCAAACCGAATTAGCAACCAGAAGAAATATTACACAGGTAGTCTCTGCAACTGGTAAAATTAATCCCGAATTCATGGTTAAATTAACTGCAGAAGCAACTGGTGAAATTGTTCAATTGCTGGTTCGTGAAGGTGACAATGTAAAAAGAGGGCAGCTTCTTCTTAGAATTAAACCCGATATTTATGAAGCACAAAAAGTTAGTGCAGATGCACGACTCGCACAAACAAGAGCAAATCTAAACTCTACTAAAGCTTTGCTTGATAAGGTTGAAGCAGATTATAAAAGGGTTCAAGGACTTTTTAAATTAGGGTTAGCCAGCGATTCCGAACTTGAAGCATCAAAGTCCAGTTATTTACAAACCAGCTCTAATTTCGAATCTCAGAAATCAATTGTTGCTCAATCGGAAGCTGCACTAAAAGAAGCTATTGAAAACCTTAATAAAACTTATGTTTATGCTCCTATTAACGGAACTGTAAGCATTCTTAATGTAGAACTTAGCGAACGTGTTATCGGTAGTGTTTTTCAAGGTACTTCATTAATGACAGTTGCAGATTTAAGTAATATGGAAGCTACTGTTGATGTTGATGAAAACGATGTTGTTTTAGTTTCTGTGGGTGATACTGCAAAAATAAAAGTAGATGCCTTCGGGGATAAAGAATTTAAAGGAATTGTTACTCAGATAGGTAATAGTGCTAAAACAACCGGTTTAGGTACACAGGATCAGGTAGTAAACTTCGAAGTTAAAATCAAATTACTGAATCCGGGTAATCAGATTAGGCCTGGTATGTCTTGCGATGCTGACATTGAAACAGAAACAAAAAATAATGTTCTTGCTGTACCTATACAGAGTGTTACGGCAAGATTGCAGGAAGCAAAAAAGGAAAACAATTCAACTACTTCTGAAAATGAAAATGAAGCACCAAAAGCAAAAAATGGTAAGAGTAATAAACCAAAAGAAGTTGTTTTTGTTGTAAATGAAGGCAAAGCAAAAATGACTGAAGTAAAAACTGGTATAAGTGATGATACATATATCGAAATTTTGGAAGGATTAAAAGGTGACGAAGAAGTTATAACCGGTCCGTATAGAGCAATTTCAAAAGATCTGGAAGATGGTTCTAAATTATCAATTACATCAAAGCGCAAAGATGATAAAAAAGCTAAATAAAATTTCATTTTAGAGTGGAAATTATATGAACATTATAAATATTGAACACATTGCAAAAATTTATCAGGTCGGAAGTGAGGAAGTTCATGCGCTCGCTGATGTATCGTTAAGGATTGATAAAGGTGAATACGTTGCTATAATGGGGCCGTCAGGTTCTGGCAAATCAACCTTGATGAATGTTCTTGGATGTCTTGATACTCCTACAAGAGGTATCTATAATTTCAAAAGCGTGAATGTAAGTCAAATGAATGATAACGAATTGGCAGCTATCAGGAACAAAGAAATTGGATTTGTATTTCAGACGTTTAATTTATTACCAAGATCCGATGCATTGCACAACGTAGAGCTTCCGCTTATTTATGCCGGTGTCTCTTCTTCGGAAAGAAAACAACGGGCAAGGATTGCATTGGA
>JAGVBL010000273.1 GCA_020059785.1 Ignavibacteriales bacterium
AAAGTGTATGTCATTCTGATGAAAATCAGAATCTGCGCATAATAGAATTGCTGTACGTTCAGATTCCGGCATTCGCCGGAATGACAGGAGTTGTATCATCCTGATTCGGAATTAATGATAGCAAAACTTTACACAAATAAAGTATAATGATGAAAAAAATTAAAGTCTTTGCACCGGCAACAGTATCAAATGTAGGACCCGGATTCGACATAATGGGTTTTGCGTTGAACCAGCCCGGTGATGTTGTTGAAGCAGCTCTTACCAAAGGAAACAGGATAAGCATAAAAAAAATTTATGGAAGCAGAGACCTCTCCTATAATCCTTCAAAGAATACTGCAACCGCTTCGATAATTTCACTCTTAAAGTCGTATAAAATTAGAGTTGGACTTGAAGTTGTAATCAGAAAAAACATGGGAATAGGGAGCGGACTCGGTTCAAGTGCTGCAAGTTCGGTTGCGGGTGTCTTTGCAGTCAACAAACTTCTCAACCTTAAACTTTCCAAAAGCGAATTGCTCGTTCATGCTCTAAACGGCGAAATAATTTCGAGTGGTTCATTGCATGCAGATAATGTTGCCCCATGTCTCTTCGGCGGGTTTGTTCTTATAAGAAGTTACGATCCGCTTGACATAATTAAAATTGATTATCCAGAAAATTTGTTTTGCACCGTGTTGTATCCACAGATAGAAATTAAAACAAGCGAAGCGCGAAAAATTCTTGATAAAAAAATTCCACGGCACAATGCAATTGCTCAAGCCGGCAATGCATCTGGACTGATTGCGGGTTTAATTACAAAAGATATTGATCTAATCTCCCGTTCGATGAAGGATTACATTGCAGAGCCGAAAAGAAAAGAGCTAATTCCCTGTTATGATGTTGTCCGAATAGCGGCATTAGCTAATGGTGCGATTAACTGCAACATATCGGGTTCGGGTCCATCCATGTTCAGTTTTTCTACTTCACTTGAAGACGCGGAGAGAATTGCATCGGCAATAAAAGATGCTGCGTTATCAGAAGGATTAAGAAGTGAAACATATATTTCAAAAATTAATAACCGCGGTCCGGTAGTTATTAAATGAAATTTTACAGTACCAACAGAAATAGTCAATCCGTTACATTTAGAGAAGCATTGATGAAAGGTCTTGCCGATGACGGCGGATTATACATGCCGGCGTCTATACCAAAGTTTGATAAAGGTTTTTTCGACCGGTTGAATGAGTTTTCATTTAAGGAGATCGCTTTTTTAATAGCACAGAAATTTATTGAAGATGAAATAGAAGAGGATGATCTTAAGAGGATAATCAACGAGGCAATCAACTTCCCCGCTCCTGTTGTACCGCTTGATGATAATATATCCGTGCTCGAATTGTTCCATGGACCGACTCTTGCGTTTAAAGATTTCGGTGCGAGGTTTATGGCAAAGACAATGGGGCATTTCATTTCCAGAGAGAATCGTGGATTGAATATTTTAGTTGCAACCTCCGGCGATACTGGAAGTGCCGTTGCAAACGGATTTTATAATATACCGGGAATCAATGTTTTTATTCTCTTTCCAAAAGGAAAGGTTAGTTACATTCAAGAAATGCAGCTAACAACCCTCGATGGAAATGTTACAGCACTCGAGATAGACGGATCTTTCGATGATTGCCAGCGGCTTGTAAAATCTGCTTTTGTTGATACCGAGCTTAACAAGCAATTAAACCTCTCTTCTGCAAACTCTATAAATTTTGCAAGATTACTGCCGCAAATGTTTTATTACTTCGAGGCATTTAAACAGATTGAAAATAAAACCGGCGAGATATTCTTCTGCGTTCCATCGGGCAATCTCGGAAATCTTACTGCGGGATTAATTGCAAAAGAGATGGGTCTGCCTATTTCAAAATTTATTGCTGCTACAAATGCAAACACAACTTTTGCAGAATTTGTAAAGAACGGAAGATTTGTTCCACGCGATTCAATTCTAACATTATCGAACGCAATGGACGTTGGAAACCCGAGTAATCTTGCCAGAATTCAATCGCTCTATTCAGATAATATTGAATTAATTAGAGAACACATTTATTCTGATTCAGCAGACGATGATGTTACGGCTGATACAATTCGGCGTGTTTACAAAAACTATAAATATGTAATTGATCCGCATGGAGCGGTCGGCTTTTACGTTACGAATTTTTTTCTGTCAACCCGGCAAATAAAAAATTATTCTGCTGTTATTTTAGAAACAGCACACCCGGCAAAGTTTGCTGACGTTATAGAAAAAGAATTAAATATAAAAATTGAATTGCCCGAACGGCTCAAAAATTGTCTTGGCAAAGAAAAAAAATCTGTATCCCTTTCATCGGATTATAAAGAATTTAAACGCTACTTATTCGAGAAAAAAAATAATAATTGATTTATTAAACTGATGGCTCTAACCTCTTGTCAAAATTTCAACTTCAGGAAAATAATTATGAAAACCGGATTTGTAATAAGGACTCTTATCTATTCGTTTGTGTCTATTACTCTTTTGAATTGTTCGGGCGCCAAAGAGATTAATAGCGTTCAAAGTATTGAAGAAATTAAAATTGATGGTCTTCAGAAGGAATGGGACGGCAAGCTTAATTTTGATAAAAAAGCGAAAATTGCAGTCGGCTTCCAGAACGATAAGGAAAATATCTACATTTGTATTACCACAAACGACCGCGCAAATATTTTAAAAATATTACGTCTTGGCTTAACCGTTTGGTTTGAACCAATGAATGGAAAGAAGATCGGTATTAAGTATCCAGTAATTGATCCGGAGCGGATGAGAGATATACCTCTAAAATCCGGTGAGCCCGGTAACGAAAGAGAAAATCCTGATGACAGTTTTTCCAAATTAATTTCTACTCAAAAAGAATTATCAATTGTAAATGAAGATGATTATCCTCTCTACCTTCTCGATAGTAACGACCCTAATAACATTCAGGCAAAAATTGAAATTAACAAAGGAAGTTTTGTCTACGAGCTTAAAGTTCCCCTTGCAACAAACAAAAGAGCAAAGTACTTTATAGAGTCCGCTCCATCAGAAAATATTAAAATAGATATCGTAACAAATGAGTTTAAATGGGAATCACCACTGGGTAGACCGGGTAGCGGCATGAATCCCGGCTCAGGAAGACAGCCGGGTGCACACGACGGAACTAATAGAAGACCGGGTGGAAATCCCGTCGAAAGAAATTTTGAGATGAATCAGGACCCTATTAAACTTAAGTACGTTGTTAAACTATCGGTATAGATATACTATTTCTTATTATAAACAAATAATGTTTTCTCTACTATTTCCTGAATCTCTCTTTTTACATGCGATAAGAAATCATAACCGGTGGAGTTTTCTATCCGGCGGATGGTTGTTAAATAATTCCACCACGGGTCGTTTCTTATCCCGTTCTTGTTAGGCATTACAACCGCAATAATTTTTGTTGAATCGGTTATTGATCGTAGCGACTCACCCCTGTTTAACATAACCACTATTTTAAAAAAGCTATCGGGTACAGCAACTAAATCTTTAATTTTATTTCCGGTATGAAAAATTCCTCCCGCAATTACAAACAATTCTTTGTTCTCTTTTTTACACAACTCTTCACAATAGTTTTCGAGATTTAACCAGACGCCTCTATTTAGGTCCGGTCGTTGAGGCAAAATGTTTGTTAGTAGAAATGTTGATTTATTGTCTTCGACTGTTTTGGTCCTCTCCTCACTTCTTACCATATGTCCGCGGTCGTAACCAGAATTAGTATAATCTGAATGTTTCACTTTATTAAACGAATCCGGAAGAGATGTATCGGTAATAAAATTTCCCGAATATCTGGGCACGTCACCATACCACGAACTATTCAGATTCCAGCTTACCCAGTTAGCAACGTTTCTGTTGGGATTGTAACTTAAAACGTATTGAGATCGGATAATTATATAATCATCCGTAGAATCTTTATCAGCCGGAACTCCCAGTGTGATATTTACATTTGAAATTAGCGGTGAGCCCGATTCGTTATTGTTTATTCCAAACCGCTGGTTAGTTGTTGAACAGGATAGGGTTAGCGCTATAAAAATAATTGATGTGTTAAAAAAATATTTTTTCATTTTATTTGAGTTAAAGTTTATACTCTAATCTTTCATCTTTGCCGATGTAAAACCGAACAGTGTTCTTTTTCACAAAAAGAAAATATTAAGTTGATCTGCCAAGAGCAAGACAATCGAAAACTTGTAAATATTAGGTATATATTCAAACATAGTGTCCCGTCAACCCTGTATTGACGGATACAGTCTTTTCAATTTAGAGTTTATCAGCTCGTTTGGAGAAACATTAAAAAAACCCAAAAGCTTTAGAATTTCTTCTGGTGTTAAATATCGTTCACCTTTTTCAATTTGAGCAACAGTGCAGAATTTTTAAAATAATCGAGAATTTTATTAATCTTGCACTGAGGGAAATTATATTTTGATAAATTACAACAGAGGGAAAAAATGGCTAATAAAGTAGTAACATTCGGCGAAATTATGTTGCGGCTAAGTACTCCTAATTTTGAACGTTTTGTTCAATCACAAAATTTTGATGTGACCTATGGTGGCGGCGAAGCTAATGTTGCTGTGTCAATTTCAAATTTTGGTTTGGATAGTTACTTTGTTACAAAATTACCGAAACATGAAATCGGTCAAGCTGCTATTAATCATTTAAGAAGATATGGAGTAAAAACAGATTTTGTTTCACGTGGTGGTGAAAGAGTTGGAATTTATTTTCTGGAAACCGGCGCAAGCCAGCGCGCTTCCAAAGTAATTTATGATCGATCGAATTCATCGGTAAGTCAAATTAATGTTAATGATATTGATTGGGTAAAAGTTTTAGATGGTGCAGCGTGGTTTCATTTCACTGGAATAACCCCGGCATTAGGTAAAAGTGCACAGGAATCTATTATACATGCTTGCAAAATTTCTAAGTCCAAAGGTGTAAAAATTAGCTGCGATTTAAATTTTAGAGCAAAGTTATGGACCGAAAAAGAAGCTCAGTCGGTAATGATTCCTCTTATGGAATATGTTGATGTTTGTATTGCCAACGAAGAAGATGCAGAAAAAAGTCTTGGTATGAAACCCAAGGGAACTGATATACATAAAGCAGAACTGAGTGAAACTGGATATTCAGAACTTGCTAAAGA